>NZ_JBVIPK010000002.1:500347-748868 GCF_055577965.1 Streptomyces sp. NPDC033165 | reverse complement strand
TTGCGTCTGCCCGGGGTGCTCCCTCTCGCTCGACCCTCGCGGGCGGGCTGTGTCGGGTAATGCCTTCTCCTGTTCCGTGTGGAAGCCGCAGACCGGACTCACGTCGCCTGCATGCCGGACACCGCCTGGCCAATAGGCGGGCACCCGCCAGGCTTATCCCGGAGTTCAGGTAACACCCCGGTTTTGATGTCGTCTAATTTTCTTTCGACACGTCAGCAGCGATTCACTTGCGTTCGTCTTCCCGATCCCCACCTGACGCCTCTTACGGCGCCTTTTCCTCATCGCTCACCACGACGGTCTTCAGCCAACGCAGCATGAGGTGGTTTGAAGCCTCCCCCCGCAGGGCGGCTCCGAAGGGCCAAATCCTTCATCTTCCACACAGCACCGCAATCGGAAGCTGTCCTACAACCAACTCCTTCACGCGTTCAGGACGCAACACCTGCGAAAACGTCGATTTCGAAGCCTCCATCCAGCACCAATCCAGCACGGTGCGAGTTCATCCAGCACATCCAGCACCCGCAGCCGCGCAGCCGCAAGGAAGGAGGCCTGCACTCCACCCCAATAGCCGTTGTGTACACATGGGACACTCGGTACACTTGAGCGCATGACGCAGCCGCTGCCCATAGAGTCCATCCGCGACGTGCGCGCGCATTTGGCGGAGGTCGTGGAGCGCGCCGACCGCGACGACGTACCCACCGTGATCACGCGCCGCGGCAAGGAAGTCGCCGCCGTCGTCTCCATCGAGGTACTGCGCAAATACCAGGAGTGGGAAGAGCGCGAGATCAACCGGATCATCGACGAGCGCATGGCCAACCCCGCACCCGGCATCCCGATCGAGGACATCATGAGGGAGACGCTGGCGCGCAGTGAGTGAGTACCGAACCGTCTTCCGCCCCGAGGCGCAGGCCGAGCTTCGGAAGATCCCGCGCGAGATGGCGCTGCGCATCCTGGCCAAGCTGACCGAGCTGGAAAGCGATCCGCTCGGCTTCAACACCACCGCGCTCGTGTCCCAGCCAGACCGCCGGCGGCTACGGGTTGGCGACTACCGCGTCGTCTACGCGATCGACAACGGGAAACTGGTGGTCTGGGTCGTTCACGTGGGACACCGGTCCACCGTTTACGACACCTGACCACCGCTGACCACACGTCAGAATATCCAGCACCCATCCAGCACGGTGACGACGAAGGGGTCGGACTCGACAGAGACCGACCCCTTCTGACGTACACGTTTGACTCAGCACCTAACGTGCAGCAAGCGAACGACTACGCAGGGTCGCCGTAGTCGACGATCTGGGACATGAAGTCGTAGAGCCGTACGTAGGTGGAGACGTCCTTGCGGAACAGGTCCAGCTCCTGGAGCTTTACCTTGTCTTCCTCCTCGATCGCCCGCGCGTAGCGGCGCCGGAAGTCGTGCTGCGCCGGGCTGATCGCCGCCGAGAGCGCGATGTTGCCTTTCCGTGTCACCCACAGTTCGGCGACCTTGCGGACGTCGTCCTCGGTGTAGATCCCGGCCTGGGCAAGCTTGTTGGCCAGGTGGACGACGACATACGGGTCAGTCTCGGTCTCCAGAGTCGCGTTCTTGAAGTACGGCTCGAAGGCCGTCTTGATGTCCTCGGGCTTGTTGGCGAAGTCGATGACGAACGTCTTGCGCCTCTGCTCCCCACCGGCGGTGCGGTGGGTGCGGTTGAGGCGCGAGAGCGTCTGTACCGCAGTGACCCCCGACAGCTTCTTGTCGACGTACATCGCCGAAAGCAAGGGCTGGTCGAAGCCAGTCTGGAACTTGTTGGCGACCAGCATGATCTTGTACGTGTCGCCCTTGAAGGCGGCCGCGAGATCAGCCCCAGCGCCGGGGTTCATATTGGCCTCGGTGAACTCGTCGTCCTTCGACGGTTGCGGACCCCAGTCGCTGTCACTTTGCCAGAACCAGCAGTCGCCGTCCCACGGTTCAGCCACTCACCAGAGCAGAACCCGGCACCGGCACCACATCCACGTCCCAGCACAATCCCAGCACGAGAAAAAACCAAGGGCCCGACCCCGAAGAGCCGAGCCCTCCCTGACCTGCATGTTTGCCAGATCAGCGACGTGGTGATACGTCGCCCGCTACACGTTGAAGCGGAACTCCACCACGTCCCCGTCCTGCATGACGTAGTCCTTGCCCTCCATACGGGCCTTGCCCTTGGCGCGGGCCTCGGCGACCGAGCCGGTTTCCACCAGGTCATCGAAGGAGACGATCTCCGCCTTGATGAAGCCCTTCTGGAAGTCGGTGTGGATCACACCGGCTGCCTCCGGGGCCGTGGCGCCCTTCTTGATGGTCCAGGCCCGGGCTTCCTTGGGGCCTGCCGTGAGGTAGGTCTGGAGGCCCAGGGTCTCGAAGCCGACGCGGCCGAGGGTGGCGAGGCCGGGTTCTTCCTGGCCCATGGACTGGAGCAGTTCGAGGGCCTCGTCGTCGTCCAGTTCGATCAGCTCGGACTCGATCTTGGCGTTCAGGAAGATCGCCTCGGCGGGGGCGACCAGGGCGCGCTGTTCGTTCTTGAAGTCCTCGTCGACCAGCTCGTCCTCGTCGACGTTGAAGACGTAGAGGAAGGGCTTGGTGGTGAGCAGGTGCAGCTCGTGGAGGAGCTTGCCCTTCTCGGTGCCCGCCGAGATGCCTGCGGCGAACAGGGTCTGGCCGGTCTCCAGGATCTTCTTCGCCTCCTCGACCGCGGCGAGGACCGCGACCTTCTCCTTCTGGAGGCGGGACTCCTTCGTCAGGCGCGGGACGGCCTTCTCGACGGACTGGAGGTCGGCGAGGATCAGCTCGGTGTTGATCGTCTCGATGTCGTCCTTCGGCGAGACCTTGCCGTCGACGTGGACGACGTTCTCGTCCTTGAAGGCCCGGATGACCTGGCAGATCGCGTCGGACTCGCGGATGTTCGCGAGGAACTTGTTGCCCAGGCCCTCGCCCTCCGAGGCGCCCCGGACGATGCCCGCGATGTCGACGAAGTCGACCGTCGCCGGGAGGAGCCGCTGGGAGCCGAAGATCTCCGCGAGCTTGTTCAGGCGCGGGTCCGGGACGCCGACCACGCCGACGTTCGGCTCGATCGTGGCGAACGGGTAGTTGGCCGCCAGCACGTCGTTCTTGGTCAGGGCGTTGAACAGGGTCGACTTGCCGACATTCGGCAGACCGACGATTCCGATCGTGAGCGACACTTTGGCGACTTCCTGGAGTGAGGAGGGGGTCAGGGGCGTCCGGGTCCGGCTCGGCCGTTCGGGCCGGGTCCCGGAGTGGACCGATTCCCCAGTTTACGGGCCTGCCCCGCGGGCCCGAACAGTGCGGCTTTCCGGCCCCTCCCGCCGGTCCGAACAGTGCGGCTTTCCGGCCCCTGCCGCCGGTCCGAACGGTGTGGCTTTCCGGCCCCTGCCGCCAGCCCGAACAGTGCGGCTTTCCGACCGCTCCCGCCAGTCCGAACAGTGCGGCTTTCGGCCGTGTGACATCGAACGCAACCCCAAGGTCGGCCAAAGCGCGTGTCCATCGCCTGCTTCCCCCCGTCCCGCGACCTACGTTGGGCGGGTGGAGCAGCACAGGACACGTCCCCCGCAGCGCCGGCCGTCCCCGCGGGCCGCGACCGCCCCGCCCGCGCCCGGTGCGTCCGCGCCGCCTCCGCCGGGTGGTTCCTTCGGTGAGAGTTCCGCCGTCTACCGGGTGCTGGGCAAGCCCGGAGGGCGGGCACGTGCGGTGCCGCCCGTGGTCCTCGCGCTGCGGCGGTTTCCCAATCCCCGGCTCACCGGGATCGGGGCGGGGCTGTTCGCCGCCCTCACCATGTTCGTGCTCGCCTGTATCGACCGGTTGCTCTTCGGCGGCTCCGAGCTCGTGTACGGGCTCCTCTTCCTGCCCGTCAGCGCGCTGACCGCGCTCTGGGTCAGGCCGGCCGACCTGGTCACCGCCCCGATCAGCGTGCCCATCGCCTTCGCCGTCGGGATCTTCCCGATCTCCGGGGGCTCCGACGGCTTCGGCGGGCAGGCCATGGGCCTGGTGACCGCCCTCGCCGTCCACGCCGGCTGGCTGTACGGAGGAACCCTCGTCGCGGGCCTCATCGCCTCCGTACGCAAGGTGCGGCAGATGCGTGCCCGGCGGCGGTATCTGCTCTCCCAGAGGTGGGGCGGCGGGCCGGGGAGAGGTCCCCGCGCTGCCTCTGCCGGCACCGGTACGGCCGCCACCGCGGCCGCTGGTGCGGTCGGTGCTCGTGCCGGTGCCTCCAAGCCCGTACGCGCCGGGGCTGGGCCGACCTCACGCCGTTCCCAGCGGGGCTGACTGCGGTGTCCGTGCGGTTCTGAGGGCCCAGGCAGTGCCTGTCTCAGGCCGCTTGTCTCAGGCCCTTGTCCCAGGCCCTTGTCCCAGGCCCCTTGTTCTCAAGCCCCTTGTCTCAGGTCCCTGCCCCGAGGTCCTTGTCCCGAAGTCCTCGTTGTCCGTGCGGCGGCTCCCAAGCTCCCATCGTGACCGTCCGCGCGGTCCGACAGCCCCTACCGCCGCCCCCTCACCCGCCTCAGGCCCGCCCGTGCGCCGTGCCCGCCGCCGCCATCGCCGCACCCACGATCCCCGCGTTGTTCTGCAACTGCGCCGGCACCATCTCCGCCCGCACCTTCTCGATCAGCGGCAGGAACTTCTCCGCCTTGCGGCTCACGCCGCCGCCGATGATGAACAGTTCGGGCGAGAACAGCATCTCCACATGGCGCAGGTACTTCTGGACCCGGTGCGCCCAGTGCTGCCAGCTCAGGTCCTCGTCCTCCTTGGCCTTCGTGGAGGCGTGCTTCTCCGCGTCGTGGCCGTTCAGCTCCAGGTGGCCCAGCTCGGTGTTGGGGACGAGGACGCCGTCGGTGAAGACCGCGCTGCCGATGCCCGTGCCGAACGTCAGCACGATGACCGTGCCCTTACGGCCCTTGCCCGCGCCGAAGGTCATCTCGGCGACTCCGGCCGCGTCCGCGTCGTTCAGGATCGTGACGGGCTGCCCGATGCGCTCGCCCAGGAGTGTGCGGGCGTCCGTGTCGATCCAGCCCTTGTCGACATTGGCCGCGGTGCGGGTGACCCCGTCCGTGACCACCCCCGGGAACGTGATGCCGATGGGGCCCGACCAGTCGAAGTGACCGATCACCTCGGCCACGCAGTCGGCCACGCCCTTGGGCGTGGCCGGGTGCGGTGTCAGCACTTTGTGGCGTTCCTGCGCCAGGTCTCCGCGGTCCAGGTCCACGGGAGCGCCCTTGATCCCGGATCCGCCGATGTCCACGCCGAAGATCTCCATGGAATCCACCGTACGGGCAGGCCGGGCCCCTTGCCCGGCTACTCGGCGGAAAGGGCGGCGGCCTCGGCGCGCAGGTCGCGGCGGAGCTCCTTGGGGAGCGAGAAGGTGATCGACTCGTCGGCCGTCTTCACCGTCTCCACGTCCGCGTAACCGCGCTCCGCGAGCCACTCCAGGACCCCGTCCACCAGCACGTCCGGCACCGAGGCCCCGGAGGTCAGGCCGACCGTGGTCACGCCCTCCAGCCATGCCTCGTCGATCTCGCTCGCGAAGTCGACCAGATGGGCGGCGGGGGCGCCCGCGTCGAGGGCGACCTCGACCATGCGGATGGAGTTCGAGGAGTTCTTGGAACCGACCACGATGACCAGCTCGGCGTCCTCGGCCAGCTTCTTCACCGCGATCTGGCGGTTCTGCGTGGCGTAGCAGATGTCGTCGCTGGGCGGCGAGAGGAGGTTCGGGAACTTCGACTTCAGCGCGTCGACCGTCTCCATCGTCTCGTCGACGGAAAGGGTGGTCTGGGAGAGCCAGACGACCTTCGACTCGTCGCGGACCTCGACGTTCGCGACGTCCTCGGGGCCGTCGACGAGCTGGATGTGGTCGGGGGCCTCGCCGGAGGTGCCGATGACCTCTTCGTGGCCCTCGTGGCCGATCAGGAGGATGTCGTAGTCCTCCTTGGCGTACCGGACGGCTTCCTTGTGGACCTTGGTGACCAGCGGGCAGGTCGCGTCGATGGTGGCGAGCTTGCGCTCGGCGGCCTCCGCGTGGACGGTGGGCGCGACTCCGTGCGCGGAGAACATCACGATGGAGCCCTCGGGCACCTCCGCGGTGACGTCCACGAAGATCGCGCCCTTCCTCTCCAGGGTCTGCACGACGTACTTGTTGTGCACGATCTCGTGGCGGACGTAGATCGGGGCCCCGTACTGCTCCAGGGCCTTCTCGACGGCGATCACGGCACGGTCCACGCCCGCGCAGTAGCCACGGGGTGCGGCGAGCAGGACACGGCGGGTGTTACTGCGGCGCGTAGCGCCTCCGCTCGGGGCGGCGGCGGGTGACGGGCTGGGCGTTGCAGTCATGCGTCCCATCGTAAGGCCGTGCCGAACAGGCGCCACGACGTCCCGGTGGAGAGACTGGTGGTCGCGGGTGAGCGGTTGGTGCCGGACGGTGATGGTGGAGGGTTCATGACGTCGGTCTCCGGAAGCAACGTCGAGGCGGGGCGGCTGCGGCGGACGCTCGGGTTCCGGGATCTCGTCGTCTACGGGTTGCTCTTCATCGCCCCCATGGCCCCCGTCGGGGTGTTCGGCACCCTGGACGCGAAGTCCGGCGGCGCGGTCGCGCTCGTCTACCTCGTGGCGACCGTCGTCATGGCGTTCACCGCCTTCAGTTACGCCCAGATGGTCCGGGTCGCCCCGTTGGCCGGTTCGGTGTTCACGTATGCGCGGAAGGGGCTCGGGGAAGGACCCGGGTTCATCGCCGGGTGGATGGCGATGCTCGACTATCTGCTCATCCCCGCCGTCGCCTATCTCTTCTCCGGGATCGCGATGAACGCCCTGGTCCCGGAGGTCTCGCGGTGGGTGTGGACCGCGCTCGCGGTGCTCATGACCACGCTGCTCAATCTGTGGGGGGTGCGGGCAGCCGCCCGGGTCGGCTTCGCCGTGCTGGCCATGGAGATCGTGGTGCTGCTGGTGTTCGTGGTGTCGGCCGTGGTCGTCCTCGTACGGGACGGGGCGCAGCGCGGCTGGCTGACGCCGCTGACCGGGGACACCGCGTTCTCCATGGCGGCGGTACTGGGGGCCGTGTCGATCGCCGTGCTGTCGTATCTGGGCTTCGACGCCATCGCCTCGTTCGCCGAGGAGGTGACGGGCGGCTCGCAGAAGGTGGCGCGGGCGGTGCTCTTCTGTCTGGTGCTCGCCGGAGTGCTGTTCGTCGCCCAGACCTACCTGGCAGCGCTGCTGGAGCCGACGAGCTCGGCGGAGCTGGCCGCGAATCCGGCGGCCCAGGGGTCCGCCTTCTACGACGCCGTCGACGCCTCCGTCGGGACCTGGCTGCATGACCTGGTCGCGGTCAGCAAGGCCATCGGCGCCGCGTTCGCCGCGCTGGCGGGGCAGGCGGCCGCCGGGCGGCTCGTCTTCGCGATGGCCCGGGAGCGGCGGCTGCCGGCCGTCCTCGCGAAGGTCGACCCGAAGTCGGGCGTGCCGCGGCTCGCGATCCTGGGCACGGCGGTCGTGACGATGGTGGCCGCGGTGTGGGCCGCCCGGCGCGACGACGGCCTGGACCATCTGGTCTCCGTCGTGGACATCGGCGCGCTCACCGCGTTCGTGATGCTGCACGCGTCGGTGGTCGGATGGTTCGTCATCCGGCGGATGGCAGGACCGCCGGTGTGGTGGCGGCACGTCCTCGTCCCGGTGTTCGGCGCGGGCATCCTGGTCGCGGTCATCGTGGAGGCGACGACGAGCGCCCAGTTGGTGGGGCTCTGCTGGTTCGGCGTGGGGCTGGTGGTGCTGGCGGTGCAGGGGGCGGGCGGTCGGAGCCGTTCGGAGAGGTGAGCGCGGCCGGTCCGGGGTCGTACGGAGACGGGAACGGCCGGTCCGGGGTCGTACGGAGACGGGAACGGCCGGTCCGGGGTCGTACGCATCGGGTCCTGCGCCGAAGCGAGCCTCCGGTTCCGTGTCGTACGGGCGTGCGGCCCCCTCGTCATGTCGGTGGCTGCCGATACGCTCGCCCGTATGGCTCTCAACACGTCCGCCGAAGCGCCGCTGCCCGTCGGTGAGGTGTCACGGCTCATCGGGGGGTGGATCGACCGGCTCGGTGCCATCTGGGTGGAGGGGCAGATCACCCAGCTGTCGCGGCGGCCGGGGGCCGGGGTCGTCTTTCTGACCCTGCGCGATCCGTCCCACGACATCTCCGTGAGCGTGACCTGTTTCCGGCAGGTCTTCGACCGGATCGCCGATGTGGTGACGGAGGGCGCACGCGTCGTCGTCCTCGCCAAGCCCGAGTGGTACGCGCCCCGGGGGCAGCTGTCGCTGCGGGCCACGGACATACGGCCGGTCGGGATCGGCGAGCTGCTCGTACGGCTGGAGCAGCTCAAGAAGTCGCTCGCCGCCGAGGGGCTCTTCGCCCTGGACCGCAAGAAGCCGCTGCCCTTCCTCCCCCAGCTCATCGGGCTCGTCTGCGGGCGCGCCTCCGCCGCCGAGCGCGACGTCCTGGAGAACGCCCGCCGCCGCTGGCCCGCCGTGCGCTTCGAGGTCCGCAACACCGCCGTGCAGGGGGTGAACGCGGTCGCTCAGGTGGTGCAGGCGGTCGAGCAGCTGGACGCGCTGCCCGAGGTGGACGTGATCGTGGTGGCCCGGGGCGGCGGCAGCGTCGAGGACCTGCTGCCGTTCTCCGACGAGCAGCTGGTCCGGGCGGTGGCCGCCTGCCGTACGCCGGTGGTCTCCGCGATCGGGCACGAGCCCGACTCCCCGCTGCTGGACCTGGTGGCCGACCTGCGCGCCTCCACGCCCACGGACGCGGCCAAGAAGGTCGTCCCCGACGTGGGCGAGGAGCTGGAGCGGGTGCAGCAGCTGCGGGACCGGGCGCTCCGGACCGTACGGGGCATCCTGGACCGCGAGGAGCGCGGGCTCGCGCACGCGCTGGGCCGTCCCGCGATGGAGCGCCCGCAGCGGCTGGTGGACGAGCGCGAGGCCGAGGTGGACGCGCTTCTCGGGCGCAGCCGCCGGGTGCTGGGCCATCTGCTGGACCGGGCCGACTCGGAGCTCTCGCACACCCTCGCCCGGGTCGTATCGCTGTCACCGGCCGCGACGCTGGAGCGGGGGTACGCGGTGCTCCAGCGGCCCGACGGCCATGTGGTGCGCTCCCCCGACGAGGCCGGGGCCCCCGGCGAGCCGCTGCGGGCGCGGGTGTCGGAGGGCGAGTTCACGGTGCGGGTGGACGGGTGAGGCCCGCGGACACGAAGCCCCCGCGGAGCGGTGGGGCACAGGACGACACACCTAGGGTGGATCACATGACGGACGACAGTACGGCGGCGGCTGCCGCGACGGGCACGCTCGGGTACGAGCAGGCGCGCGACGAGCTGATCGAGGTCGTACGCCGGCTGGAGGCGGGCGGCACGACCCTGGAGGAGTCGCTGGCCCTGTGGGAGCGGGGCGAGGAGCTGGCCAAGGTCTGCCGGCACTGGCTTGAGGGTGCCCGGGCGCGGCTGGACGCCGCGCTCGCCCGCCCGGAATCCGGCTCCGGCAGCTCGGGTACGGCCGCTGACGCCTGAGCTCCTCAACGGCCTGGCCTCTCAGGGAGGCGGGGCGGGCGCAGGCCTTTCCTTGCCCCCGCAAGGCTCTCGGCTCCCCTGCCCGCAGGGCTCTCGGCCTGTGGAGTGGATCACTCTCGCACGGATTTAGTTGAAAGTTAACCTATTCCTGGCTTACGGTCGGTGCATCGCCAACCCCTGCTCCGCCTGGAAGGTACCCACCAGATGTCGCTCGTTCTCGACCCCGCCGCTCAGGACCTCCTCTTCCGCGAGGCCCGCACCGCCAACACCTTCACCGACGAGCCGGTGACCGACGAGCAGGTCCAGGCGATCTACGACCTGGTCAAGTTCGGCCCGACCGCCTTCAACCAGTCGCCGCTGCGCGTCGTCCTGGTCCGCTCCGCAGAGGGCCGCGAGCGCCTGGTGCAGCACATGGCCGAGGGCAACCGCCCGAAGACCGCCACCGCGCCGCTGGTCGCGATCCTCGCCGCCGACAACGAGTTCCACGAGGAACTCCCGACGCTGCTTCCGCACTTCCCGCAGGCGAAGGACCTCTTCTTCTCCGAGCGCCCGGCCCGTGAGTCCGCCGCCGGTCTCAACGCCGCGCTCCAGGCCGCCTACTTCATCATCGGCGTCCGGGCCGCCGGTCTGGCCGCCGGCCCGATGACCGGTTACGACGCCGCGGGCATCCAGAAGGAGTTCCTGGACGGCGACCACACCCCGCTAATGGTCGTGAACATCGGCAAGCCGGGCGAGGACGCCTGGTTCCCGCGCAGCCCGCGCCTCTCCTTCGACGAGGTCGTCACGACCGTCTGAGCGCGTACCGCTCGCCCGGCCGGAGGACGGCCGTACGCGTCCGTACGCCGAAGGGGCCCCGGAACACACGGTGTTCCGGGGCCCCTTCGCGCATGCGTACGGCTCAGGGAGCTGCCGCCTCCGTCTTCAGCGCGGCGGCCATCTCGACCAGGCTCTCCTTGGGCGCCGAACCCGTGACCACGGTGGTGTGGTCCTTCTCCTGGAGAACGAGGGCGTTGTACTTCGGGCCCTCCCAGACCTGCCACGTGCGGCCCGCGACCGTCTCGGTGGTTCCGGTGTCCTTGGCCTTGTGGGTGACCTCGGGGACGTACTCGCGCGCGGGAGTGGTGGACTGCTCGACCGCGACGTACCTGCGGTCCGGGTCGAGGAAGCCGAGGTGCCAGGCCTTGCCCGCGGTGCCGTCGTACGTCACGGACGTGGCCTTCCACTTCTCGGGGAGCCCTTCCGGCGCGGCCACCGGGTAGGGCGCGGTCGTACGCACCGTCGCCAGTTCCACGGAGAAGTCGACGGCCTTGACCGGGTCGGCGTTCTCGTCGTGCGGAATGAAGATGTAGATGACGCCCGCACAGGCGGCGGTCACCAGGGTCGACAGGAGCATGTTCCTGGCCGTCTGCTTGCCTCGCTTGCTTGCCACGGAGTCCATGGTGGCACGCGCCCTCGCGCACCCGGACGCAGGGTCGGGTGGGGCGGGGGTGGTGCGGCGTCCGGCGGGCGGGTCACCCAGCGTGCTCATGCGTGACCCGCTCTGCTCATTTTATCGACCTACCGATAGAGTCACAGCACCCTCATATCCGGTCGTCGCCGTACAGAAAGGTGCGCTCCGATGTCCGAGCATCATCTGCCGTCCCAGCTAGAGGTCTCCCCGGAGGCCCCCGACCGCAACCTGGCCCTGGAGTTGGTCCGGGTCACCGAGGCCGCCGCCATGGCCGCCGGGCGCTGGGTGGGCCGCGGCGACAAGATCGGCGCCGACGGCGCCGCCGTGAAGGCCATGCGGACCCTCGTCTCGACCGTCTCGATGAACGGCGTCGTCGTCATCGGTGAGGGCGAGAAGGACGAGGCCCCCATGCTGTTCAACGGCGAGCGGGTCGGCGACGGCACCGGCGCCGAGGTCGACATCGCCGTCGACCCGATCGACGGCACCACGCTCAACGCCAAGGGCATGCCGAACGCCATCGCCGTGCTGGCGGCCGCCGACCGCGGCGCGATGTTCGACCCGTCCGCGGTCTTCTACATGGACAAGCTGGTCACGGGGCCCGAGGCGGCGGACTTCGTCGACATCAACGCACCCGTGTCGGTGAACATCCGGCGCGTCGCGCGGGCGAAGAACTCCACGCCCGAGGACGTCACCGTGGTCATCCTGGACCGCCCCCGCCACGAGGGCATCGTCAAGGAGATCCGCGAGACGGGCGCGCGGATCAAGTTCATCTCCGACGGCGATGTCGCGGGCTCGATCATGGCGGCCCGCGAGGGCACCGGCGTCGACCTGCTCATGGGCATCGGCGGCACGCCCGAGGGCATCATCTCGGCGTGCGCCATAAAGTGCCTCGGCGGCGTCATCCAGGGCAAGCTCTGGCCCAAGGACGAGGCCGAGCGGCAGCGCGCGCTGGACGCGGGCCACGATCTGGACCGGGTGCTGTCGACCGACGACCTGGTCAGCGGCGACAACGTGTTCTTCGTGGCGACGGGGATCACCGACGGTGAGCTGATGCGCGGTGTGCGGTACCGCGCGGAGACGGCGACCACCGAGTCGATCGTGATGCGCTCGAAGTCCGGCACGATCCGGACCATCAGCTCGACGCACCGGCTGTCGAAGCTGCGCGCCTACAGCGCCATCGACTTCGACCGCGCGAAGTAGCTCCGCGAGCGAGGAGCCGAGGGACACGGGCGGAGACGCAGCGGGGAGGGGGTGCGGGAGCGACGAATCGCTGCCGCACCCCCTCCCGTACGTTCTCCGTGCCTTCAGCCCGCCGCGGCTATGCGCTCGGCAGTCGTCGCGGCCGTCAGCTCGATGTCGCGCCGACGGCGCCGGGCCAGGGCCACACGGCGTTCGGCGGCGGTGAGCCCGCCCCACACCCCGTACGGCTCGGGCTGCATCAGCGCGTGCTCCCGGCACTCCACCATGACCGGACAGCGGGCGCAGACACGCTTCGCGGCCTCCTCGCGGGCCAGCCGGGCGGCGGTCGGTTCCTTCGACGGGGCGAAGAACAGGCCCGCTTCGTCACGGCGGCAGGCCGCCTCCGAATGCCAGGGGCCCGCATCGTCCTCCCGAGCGGGGGTCCGCTGGGCCGGAACGGCGGCGACCTGCAGAGGCTGATGCGGCGGTTGCAGCACGGTCTACTCCTGACGACGGCTACGGCTTCGCGAGCGAGAGACGATGCAGCACTCCCTACCCGCTGTGCGTGCGCCTATGCACTGCGTGGCACCGGCGCGCCACGCGGCACAATGCACCCGCGCGGCACACTGGCCGATTAACGCCGGTTAACGGCGCGCCCGTCGCACGGCATTCAGTGACCGAAGTGTTTCCGCAGCCGCTTCTGGAGGTCCGCGACGAACTTGCCCCGCTTGGGCTTCGCCTCCACGCTCCCGAACACGGAATAGCCGTTCACGACGACGACCGGCGCTTCCGGATCGGCCGATTCGAGCGTCTTCACCTCGAAACTGCCGAACACGCCCGTTCCGTTGCCGCGCAGGGAGATGTTCTCCGGAACCCTGATCTCGACGCTGCCGAAGATGGACGTCGCGTTGATGACGGTGAAGCGTTGGCCGAAAAGCGCTTCGGTCAGATCGATCTCCACGCTGCCGAAGAGCGCGAAGGCGTTCGTCCGGCCGCCGACCCGCCAACGCCCCTTGCGGACGGAGCTGCTGAAGACCGCGACGAGGTTGTCCGGGGGGCCGTCCGGGGCCTCGGGGCCGTAGCTGTACGGGCGGGGGCCCGGCCGCTCGGCGGTGGGAGCGGAGGACGCGGGCAGGTCACGGACCAGCGGCTGGAGTTCGCCGACGGTCTTGGCCCGGTAGACCAGATCGACCCGCTCCGCGTGCTCGTCCGCCGTCAGACGGCCCTCGGCCATCGCCTCCCGCAGGATGTCCGCGATCCGGTCGCGGTCCGCGTCCGAGGCGCGCATGCCGTCACCGTCGACTGCGGCGGCGGGCGGCGGAGCGGTCGGCGCTGTCGGTGCGGCGGGCTGCTGAGGCTGCTTCTCCAGGTCCACCGTCCCAGCCTACCCAAACGCGATAGATCGCGACTACCCCTTCAACCGGCGTGCCCCACGGGCCGGGAACCCCGGCGGATTCCAGGTGAGCCTTACCTCACAGGATCGGCGCCGTGGCGGCGTTCTACCCTGGTTGATGCGCTGCCCAAGGGAGGCCAGCCGCCGTCGCCGAGTGAGGAATGGCCGTAATGCCAGAGTTTGCGTACTCCGATCTGCTCCCCCTGGGAGAGGACACCACGCCGTACCGCCTGGTGACCGCCGAGGGTGTCTCCACCTTCGAGGCCGACGGCCGTACGTTCCTCAAGGTCGAGCCGGAGGCGCTGCGCACGCTGGCCGCCGAGGCGATGCACGACATCTCGCACTACCTGCGCCCGGCCCACCTGGCTCAGCTGCGGCGGATCGTCGACGACCCGGAGGCCTCCTCCAACGACAAGTTCGTGGCGCTGGACCTCCTGAAGAACGCGAACATCGCCGCCGCGGGCGTCCTGCCGATGTGCCAGGACACCGGTACGGCGATCGTCATGGGCAAGCGCGGGCAGAACGTGCTGACCGAGGGCGGTGACGAACAGGCCCTGTCGCACGGGATCTACGACGCGTACACCAAGCTCAACCTGCGCTACTCGCAGATGGCCCCGCTGACCATGTGGGACGAGAAGAACACCGGCTCCAACCTCCCGGCCCAGATCGAGCTGTACGCCACCGACGGCGGCGCGTACAAGTTCCTCTTCATGGCGAAGGGCGGCGGCTCGGCCAACAAGTCGTTCCTCTACCAGGAGACGAAGGCCGTCCTGAACGAGGCCTCCATGATGAAGTTCCTGGAGGAGAAGATCCGTTCGCTGGGGACCGCGGCCTGCCCGCCGTACCACCTGGCGATCGTGGTCGGCGGCACCTCGGCGGAGTTCGCGCTGAAGACCGCCAAGTACGCCTCCGCGCACTACCTGGACGAGCTGCCCGCCGAGGGCTCCCCCACCGGGCACGGCTTCCGGGACAAGGAGCTGGAGGAGAAGGTCTTCGAGCTGACGCAGAAGATCGGCATCGGCGCGCAGTTCGGCGGCAAGTACTTCTGCCACGACGTGCGCGTGGTGCGCCTGCCCCGGCACGGCGCCTCGCTGCCCGTCGCCATCGCCGTCTCCTGCTCGGCGGACCGCCAGGCCACCGCGAAGATCACCGCCGAGGGCGTCTTCCTGGAGCAGCTGGAGAAGGACCCGGCGCGCTTCCTCCCCGACACCACCGACGAGCACCTCGACGAGGCCGGGGACGTCGTGAAGATCGACCTCAACCGGCCGATGGACGAGGTGCTGGCCGAGCTGACCAAGTACCCGGTCAAGACCCGGCTCTCGCTGACCGGCCCGCTGGTCGTGGCCCGTGACATCGCGCACGCCAAGATCAAGGAACGCCTCGACGCGGGCGAGGAGATGCCGCAGTACCTGAAGGACCACCCGGTCTACTACGCCGGTCCGGCGAAGACGCCCGAGGGGTACGCCTCCGGCTCCTTCGGCCCGACGACGGCCGGCCGCATGGACTCCTACGTCGAGCAGTTCCAGGCGGCGGGCGGCTCGAAGGTGATGCTGGCCAAGGGCAACCGCAGCAAACAGGTCACCGACGCCTGCGGTGCGCACGGCGGCTTCTACCTCGGCTCGATCGGCGGCCCGGCGGCCCGCCTCGCGCAGGACTGCATCAAGAAGGTCGAGGTCGTCGAGTACGAGGAGCTCGGCATGGAGGCGGTCTGGCGCATCGAGGTCGAGGACTTCCCCGCCTTCATCGTCGTCGACGACAAGGGCAACGACTTCTTCACCGAGCCCGCCCCGGCTCCGACGTTCACCAGCATTCCGGTGCGGGGGCCGGGTCTGGGCTGACCCGTCGCGCAGCTGGTGTGGGGGCCCGTCCGGACGGACGGGCCCCCATAGCGTTTCGGCAGGCCCCCACGGCGTTCCTCAGTCGTCCAGCAGGCCCGACGTCGCCACCAGATAGCCCAGTTGGGCCCTGCTGGTGCTGCCGAGCTGCTCGGAGACCTTACGCATGTGCTCGGCCACACTGCGGCGGCTCAGGCCGATCCGGCGGCCGATGGCGGCGTCCGTCTCACCGTTCACCACGGCCTGGAGGATGGCCCGTTGGAGGTCGGAGGTGACCACGGGAGTACGCAGCGGCGCGCGTTCGGGGCGGACCGGGACCGCGCGGGCCCAGGCCTCGTCGAAGTGGCGCACCAGGAAGCGCACCAGGGACGGGTGCTGGACGCGCAGCGCGTGGTGCGGCTCGTCGGAGAACGGGATGAAGGCGAGGTCCCGGTCGAAGACGATGAACCGGTCGACGACCTCGGCCAGCGTCCTGATCTCGGCGCCCTCGGCGGTCACCTGGTCGATGTAGTCGAGCGTGGTGCGGTCCGAGCGGACGGTGTGCTGGTAGAGGGTGCGCTGCCGGATGCCGCGGCGCAGGTTGCCCAGGTCGCGCGGGAGGGACTCCGCCAGGACGCGGGCCGGGCGGCCGCCGCCGGGATGGGCCGTGCGGACCTCGGTGCGGCAGCCGCTGACCCCGGCGTCCAGCGCCTTGCTGATGACGGCCTCCCCGGAGAGCCGGGTGAGGGCGGGGCGTTCCTGGCGGTGCACATCGGCGTACAGGCCCTCGAAGGCGGCGAGGGTGGCGCGGGCGGACCGCAGGGTGCGGCGCTGCTCGACGATCGCTTCCTCGATCGGGGCGAGCGCGGCGAAGGACGCCGTCTCCGGCGGTACGGGAATGAGGTGGCCGGGCGCTTTCCGGTCGGCCACGAGGAGGTGCAGGGCGCGCAGGCAGGGCGGCACCGTCCCGGCCGGAAGGCTGCCTTCCGTCAGCGCACGCCGATAGGCCGCGAGCGCCGCCTCGCAGGGTTGTTCCGGTATCGACCGGTCCGACGGTGATTCACGGCAATCACATACCGGTGAGAGGGAATGATCGTCCTTCACAAGGATGCAGATTACCTTTGTGCAATCGGGAGTCTGCCGTCGAGCGCCGGTCTTCGATGAGGATGTGCGGGTGACATCTCGAATCGGCAGCGCGGACGGTCCGGCGGCGAACGGGACGGACGGCGACTCCCCGAACGCACGGGACACCGCGGTCTCCGAGCGGCGTTTTCGATTCCTCGTGGCCGGATATGCGCTGTCTTCGTACGGCACGTTCCTGAATATGGTGGCGCTGAATCTCTTCGTCTACGAGACGACCGGCCGGGCGCTGGCCATGGGGCTGTTCATGGCGGTGCGGCTCGCCTCGGGATTCGTGGCGGGATTGATCGTCGGCGGCCTTCTCGCCCGTTTCACCGCGAAAAGCATCATGCTGTGGGCGAATGTCGGCCAGGCCTGCGTGATGCTGGTGCTCGTCCTGGCACCGGACAGTGTGCTGACCGGGGCGCTGATGGCCGTCTCGGTGGTGATCGGGGCGTGCGGGACGCTGTTCATGGTGGCCCTGCGCAGTTCCATTCCGGAGATGGTCGGCGAGGACCGCAGGTCGTGGGCGAACTCCCTCTCGATCACCGGCCGTTCGCTGGCCATGGTGGCGGGGTTCGCCTCGGCGGGCGTGGTGGTGTCCCTCGTCGGGTACACGGCGGCGTTCCTGATCGACATGGCGACCTTCGTGGCCTGTGCGGTGACGGTGGCCGTGCTGCCGATCGCGGGTGGCAAGGGGGCGGGGGCCCCGCCCGCGGCTTCCGGGACGACGGACGAAACGGCGAAGGACCGGGGCACGGAGGCCGCCGGGAGGAAGGACGCGGAGGGTACCGGGCGGCGGTGGACGCCCGTGGCGTTCCTGGCGCTCGCCGCCGCCCCCGGCCTGGCGCTGATGGTGGCGCTGCGCGGGGTGGACGCGTTCGGTTCCTCGTCGCACAACGCGGCGCTGCCGATCTACTCGACCAGCCTGGACGCATCGAACCCCGCGGTGTTCGTCAGCGCGTTCTGGTGTGTGTGGGCGCTCGGCAACATCGGGGCGCAGCAGGTGATCCAGCGGTACACCCAGCGCACCGGCCGGTCGGTGGGGCCGCTCGGTTTCGGTTACGGCACGGTGGTGATGTCGGCGGCGTTCATCGCGGCGTTCGCCGGGTTCCCGCTGGCGGTGACGGCGGTGATCGCACTGATCGCGGGAGCCGCGGACGGCCTGACCGAGGTCTCGTACACCTCGCATCTCCAGACACTTCCGGCCACCTTGCGCGGTCACGCCTTCGGTCTTTCGGCCACTTTCGAGAACCTCGGTTTCGGCGTCGGCATGATCCTGGTGGCGGCGGCCCTCGACCGGTTCTCCCCGCTGGCCGTGGTGGGCTGGTCCCACGGCGCCGCCATCGTCGTCGCCGCCGTGTTCCTGGTGAGGGTCGCGGGGCTGCGACGGGCGGACCGCGAGGGGCTTCCGCGGAACGCGGAGGGCGCGGGGCGTGCGGGGCTGCGAAAGGAAGAGGCAGTTGAGGGACGACCGGATCGCGGTGATCGGGACGGCGCTGAGGTTCCCCGGGGCTGAGAGCCCCGAGGCGTACTGGCGCGACATCCGGGCGGGGGTCTCCCGCGTACGCCGGTTCACCCGGGCCGAGTTCGCGGCGGCCGGGGTGCCGGCGGAGGAGTACGGGCAGCCGGGCTACGGCGGGGCGAGCGCGCTCCTGGCGGACCTGCACGGCTTCGACGCCGGGTTCTTCGGCATGAGCGGGCGGGAGGCGGACCTCACCGACCCGCAGCAGCGGCTGTTCCTGGAGTGCTGCTTCCACGCCCTGGAGGACGGCGGTTACGCGGGCGGCGGCAACGGCGGCGCTGACGCGGGCGGCGACCGTGCGAGCGCCGGTTCCGTACGGATCGGGGTGTACGGCAGCTCCGGCTACCGCCTGTACTCGCTGCACAGCTATCTGGCGACGCACCTGGCGGCCGAGGCCGGCTCGGGCGACTGGATGACGGCGAAGCAGGTCCAGGTCGGCAACTACCCGGACTTCACCGCCACCCGGGCGGCCTTCCGGCTCGGTCTGACCGGTCCCGCGCTCACCGTGTCGACGGCCTGCTCCAGCGCACTGGTCTCCGTCCACCTGGCCTGCCAGGCGCTGCGCGCCGGGGACGCGGACCTGATGCTGGTGGGCTCCGCGGCCCTGCACCTGCCGCAGGTCAGCGGCCGCGTCCCGGTGAAGGGCTCCACCCTCTCCCCCACCGGCATGGTCCGGGCCTTCGACGCGGACGCGGACGGCACGGTCGGGGGCAACGGGGCCGCCGCCGTCCTCCTGAAGCCGCTGGAGCGGGCGCTGGCCGACGGCGACACCGTGCACGCGGTGATCCTGGGCTCGGCGGTCACCAACGACGGTGCCGGCAAAGGGGGGTTCGCCGCGCCCGGGGTCGCCGGGCAGCGGGACGCGGTGCTCGGGGCGCTGCGCGCGGCGGGCGTGGACGCGGCGTCGATCGGTTACGTGGAGGCGCACGGCACGGGCACGCTCAAGGGCGACCCGATCGAATTCGCCGCCCTGACCGAGGCGTTCCGCCGCCACACGGATCGGACCGGCTTCTGCGCCCTCGGCTCGACCAAGCCCGCCATCGGCCATCTGGACAGCGCGGCGGGGCTGGCGGGGCTGGTCAAGGCCGTCGAGGTGCTGCGGCACGGGGTGGTCCCGCCGCTGGTGAACTTCTCCCGGCCCAACCCGGCGCTCGCGGTGGCGGACAGCCCGTTCCTGCTGCCGGTACGGGAGTCTCCCTGGCCGCTGGCCGGGGTGCGGCGGGCCGGGGTGCACTCGATCGGCATGGGCGGGACGAACGCACACGTGATCCTGGAGCAGGCGCCCGAGGCCGCTCCGGTGGGACGCGGCGAGCAGCCCGCCCCCGTACCCGCGCTGCTGCCGCTCTCGGCGGCGGACGGGGACGCGCTGCGGGCCTACGCCGCCTCGCTGCGCGACCATCTGGCGAGCGGCACGGCCCCCGCCCCCGCCGATCTGCTGACCACCACCGCGCTCGGGCGGCGGCTCCTGCCGCACCGCCTGGTCGTCACCACGGCCGACCCGGTGGCCGGTCTCGACGCGTTCCTCGCCGGGGCCCCGGCGGGCGAGGCGTACGCCACCGGGGTCGCCGACGACGTGAGGGACCCGGTGTTCCTGTTCAGCGGGCAGGGCGGCGGCCACCCGGGCATGGGCGCGGAACTCGCCGCGCGCTTCCCGGTCGTGGCCGAGGTGCTGGAGTCCTGTGCCGGGGTGTACGCGCAGGAGACCGGCCGGGGCGACTTCCTGGACCGGATCGTCACGGGACGGGGCCCCGAGCGGTGGGACACCGCCTTCGCGCAGCCCGCCCTGTTCGCCCTCCAGCTCGCCCAGGCCCGGCTGTGGGAAAGGCTCGGGATCACCCCGGGCCGGGTCGCCGGGCACAGCGTCGGAGCGTACGCGGCGCTCTGCGTGGCCGGGGCGCTGGAACCCGAGGACGCGATGCGCCTGGTGTGCGGGCGCGGGCGGCTGATGGAGGAGGGGACCGACCGGGGCGCGATGGTCGCCGCGTTCGTCGCCAGGCCCCGGGTGCGCGAGCTGCTGGCCGCCGTCCCGGGCCTGGAGCTCGCCGTGGTCAACGGGGCGCGCCACCATGTGCTGGGCGGCCCCCCGGAGGCGGTGGACGCGGCCCGGGGGCTGCTCGCGGCACGGGGTGAGGCACATGAGGTACTGGCGGTGGACCGGGCGTTCCACACGGCACTGCTGGACCCGGTGCTGGAGGAGTTCGGGCTGCTCGCCGACAAGGCGGAACTGCGCCCGCTGCACACGGAGTTCGTCGACGGGGTCGACGGTTCGGTGCGCCCCGCCGGGTGGCGCCCTGACGCCGCGTACCTGGTCGCGCAGGCCCGCCGCACGGCCGACTTCGCCGCCGTCCTGGACCGGCTGGCCGGGGCCCCGGTGCTGCTGGAGCTGGGCCCGTCGGCCGTGCTGACCGCGATGGTCCGCCGGTCGCTGCCGGACGCGGTCTGCGTACCGGCCCGGCACTGGGAGCGGGCGGTGGCCGCACTGCACTGCGCCGGGGCTCCGGTGGACTGGGCCGCGCTGCTCGACGGGTGCGGCGGACGGCGCGTCCGGCTGCCCACGTACCCCTTCCGGCGCCGCTCCCACTGGACCGGCCCGCTCCCGTACACACCGACCACACCGCTCACGGAGCTGCCTGCCCCGCACGGCAGGGCAGCTCTCCCATCCCCACGCACCACGGAGGACCGCATGACCGAACAGGCCGTACTGGACAGGGTGCTGGAGCTGACCGCGCGCCACCTCGGCCACCGCCCCGCCGAGGTCGGCGCCGACCGCACCTTCGTGGGTCTCGGCGCGGACTCGCTCCAGCTCATCGGGATGGTGCGGCAGTTGGAGGCCGAGTTCGCCACGGAGATCAGCATGCGGGAGATCCTGGAAGAGGCGGGCACACCCCGGCTGACGGCCGCGCTGATATCCGGGCGGAAGGCGCCCGGGAACCCACGGGAGGCGGTGGAGCCGGCGGCCGGGCCACGTGAGGAGCCGGTTGCGGCGTCCGGCGAGCCGGTGTACGCGACGCGCGCCGAGGTCGCCGCCCTGTCGGAGCAGATACGTCAGCTGGCCGAGACCCAGGCCGCGATGCTCACCCAGCTCTCCGAGGCGGTCGCCCTGCTGACCGGCCGCGCCGGGACCACGGGGACGGACCCGCGATGAGCGCGACGACGAACGTGTCCGCCGACGCCGTGGCCAGAGCGGCGGAGCTGTCCCGCGGCCTCACCGCACAGCTGTCGGCGGCCCGCGACCAGGCGGCCGGAGCGGCGGCACCCGCCGCCGGAACGGCCCCGCACGGCCCCCGGCTCGTCGTCGACACGGCGGGCGGGATGGCCGGGGCGGGCGCGGACGAGGCGCAGCGGGCCCACACCGCGTCCCTGATCCGCCGGTTCACCGAGCGCACCCGCGCCTCCAAGGAGCTGGCCCGGCGGCACCGTTCGGTGCTCGCCGACAGCCGGGCCGTCGTGGGCTTCCGGGACGCCACCAAGGAGATGCTGTACCCGCTCGCGGCCCGTTCGGCGCGGGGCTCCCGCCTCACCGACGTGGACGGCAACGAGTACACCGACATCACCATGGGGTTCGGCGCCCTCCTCCTCGGCCATGAGGCGGAGCCCGTCACCGACGCCGTGGGCCGCCACCTCGCCGCCGGGCTGCGCTTCGGGCCCCGCTCCCCCGACACCGGGGAGGCCGCCGCCCTGCTCGCCTCGCTGACCGGTCTGGAGCGGGTCGCCTTCGCCTCGTCCGGTACGGAAGCGAACTCGGCGGCCGTGCGACTGGCCCGCGCCGCGACCGGGCGCGACAAGATCGTCATGTTCCGGGGCTCGTACCACGGGCACATCGACTCCGTGCTGGGCCGGCCGGGCGGTCCGGGGCAGCACGCGGTGCCCGTCTCCCGGGGCATCCCGGACAGCGCGGTGGCCGAGCTGATCGTGCTGGAGTACGGGGAGCAGGAGTCCCTGGAGACGATCGACGCCCTCGGCGACTCGATCGCGGCCGTGCTGGTGGAGCCCGTGCAGTGCCGCAACCCGGGGCTGCGGCCGGTGGAGTTCGTGCGCTCCCTGCGCGAACTCACCGCGCGCCGGGGCATCGTGCTGCTCTTCGACGAGATGCTGACCGGGCTGCGCCCCCACCCGCGCGGCGCACAGGACCACTTCGGTGTGGTGCCGGACCTCGCCACGTACGGCAAGGCGCTCGGCGGCGGCTTCCCGATCGGGGCGATCGCCGGGCGCGCGGACCTGCTCGACGGGGTCGACGGCGGTTTCTGGCAGTACGGGGACGCCAGCAGGCCTCCGCGCGAGACGACGTTCTTCGGCGGTACGTACATGCAGCACCCGCTGTCCATGGCGGCCGCCCGCGCGGTGCTCACCCATCTCACCGAGCGGGGCCCCGGACTCCAGGAGCGGCTGAACGCCCGCACCCAGGGCCTGGCCGACCGGCTCAACGCCTTCTTCCGGGACGAGGAATTCCCGCTGGAGCTGGCCCACTTCGGGTCGATGTTCCGCTTTGTGCACCGCGCCGACCTGGAGTTGCTCTACCACCACCTCCAGCTGCGCGGCGTGTACGTCTGGGAGTGGCGCAGCTTCTACCTCTCCACCGCCCACACGGACGAGGACGTGGACCGGATCGCCGAGGCGGTGGAGGGTTCACTGCGCGAACTGCGCGACGGCGGGTTCTTCCCCCGGGCTTCCCGGCCGCCGTCGCCCGCCCTCCAGCGGCAGGCGGACCGTCCCGCCCCCGACTTCGGCGTCTACTTCTTCGGCGACTACCCGCAGAGCGACGGGAGCGGCGGGAGCGGCGCTCCGGAGGCGTACGACACCGTCTTCGAGACGGCGCGCTTCGCCGACGAGCGCGGCTTCTCCTCCGTCTGGCTGCCCGAGCGGCACTTCGACACCTTCGGCGGGATCTTCCCGAACCCCTCCGTCCTCGCCTCCGCCCTGGCCCGGGAGACCCGGCGCATCCGGATCAACGCGGGCTCGGTCGTCCTGCCGCTGCACGATCCGGTGCGGATCGCGGAGGAGTGGTCGGTGGTCGACAACCTCTCCGGCGGCCGGGTCGGCATCGGCTGTGCCACCGGCTGGCACGCCCGGGACTTCGTCCTGCACCCGGACCGGTTCGCCGACCGGCGCGCCATCGCCTTCGACCACCTGGACGAGGTGCGGCGGCTGTGGCGCGGCGAGGCCGTGCGGCGGCGTACGGGCGAGGGCGCGGAGGCGGAGATACGCGTCCGGCCGCGCCCGGTGCAGGACGAGCCGCCGTTCTTCCTCGCCACCTCCGGGCAGCGCGCCTCCTACGAGGACGCGGCCCGGCGGGGTCTGGGGGTCGTCACCCATCTGATGAGCCAGAGCGTGGACGAGCTGGCCGCGAACATCGCGCACTACCGGCGTACGCGGGCGGCGTGCGGGCTCGACCCGGAAGCCGGGCGGGTGACGGTGCTGGTGCACACCTATCTGGGCGAGGACCACGCCACGGCGCGGGCCGATGCGCTGGAGCCGATGGTGCGGTATCTGCGGTCCTCGCTGATGATGCGTTCGGCCGCCACCGCGCTGGACCGCGGCCGCGGGGACGTGGCGGCGGCGAGCGAGGAGGATCTGGACTACCTGTTCCGCAGGGCGTACGACCGCTACTGCGACCAGCGGGCCCTGATCGGTACGCCGGAGAGCGTCGCCCCGTTCGTGGCCGCGCTGCACGGGGCCGGGGTGGACGAGATCGCCGCTCTCGTCGACTTCGGGATGGACCGGGAGCGGCTGCGCGCGGGCCTGGAGCACCTCGACGCCCTGCGCCGCCGGACGCGGGAGCGGGGCGCCGGGGATGCGGAGACCGTCGCGCCCGCCACCTCGGCGCAGCGGCGGCTGTGGCTGGCCGCGCAGTTGCTGGCGAACCCGGCGGCGTACAACGAGACCCAGTCCGTACGGCTGCGGGGGCCGCTGGACGAGGCGGCGCTGCGGACGGCGGTGGACGGGCTGGTCGAGCGGCACGCGGGGCTGCGGACGGTGTTCCGGCCCCAGGGCGGGGGGAGCGGGCAGGACGCCCGCGGCAACGGGCCCGGCGCCTCCGCTCCCGGTGTCGCGCAGGTCGTCCGGAACGGGCTGCGCATCCCGTTGACGGTGACCGACGCCCGGGGGCAGGACCCCGATCGGGCGATCGCGGCGCTGCTCTCCGAGGAGAGCGCCCGGGCCTACGACCTGGCCGAGGGCCCGCTGTTCACCCCGCGGCTGCTGCGGCTGGCCGAGGACGATCACGTCCTGGTCCTCGGCCTGCACCACATCATCACCGACGGGCACTCGGCGTCCCTGATCGCCGCCGACCTCCAGGAGCTGTACACGGCGGCCCGCGCCGGACGCCCGCCGGTCTTCGAGCGCCCCGCCGGGACCACCCTCGGGGCCCCCGAACCCGCCCACGACCCGGCCGACCTGGTCTGGTGGCGCGCACACCTGGGCGAGAAGCCCCCGGTCCTGGCGCTGCCGACGGACCGGCCGCGCGGCCGCCGGGTGGCGGGGCGCGGCGGGGCGGCCGCCCGGACCGTGGACCGGGAGCGGGCGGACCGGCTGCGGGAGTGGAGCGGGCAGCAGGGCGTGACCCTGTTCGCCACCCTGTGCACGGCCTGGCAGCTGGTGCTGCGGCGGCGGGCGGGGCAGGACACGTTCCTGCTCGGCACGACGTTCGGGCGGCGGCGGCCTTCGACGGCGGACGCGGTCGGCTTCCATGTGGCGCTCCTGCCGCTGCGGCTCTCCGCCACGGACGCGACCCCGCTTCCGGAGGCCGTACGGGCCACCGGCCGGGCGCTGTTCGAGGCGGACGAGCGCAGCGGGGTGGACCTGGACGCGCTGCTCGCCGCTGTCCGGCCGGCCCCGGGGAACCCGCGCCCGCTGGTGACGGTTTCGGTCGATCTGGACCGGGCGCCGCTGGCCGGAATCGATCTGCCGGGGCTGCGTTCGGAGGCGGTGGCTGCGGGCACGGAATCGGCGCCCCTGGAGCTGGCGCTGATGGCCGCCCACGCCCCGGACGGAAGCCTGCGGCTGCGGCTGCGCTACGACGCGGATCTCTTCGACCCGGGGACGGCGGAGGCGTATCTCGCGGAGCTGGACGCGCAGTTGGACGCGATGACGTCCGCTCCGCACGGGGAGAGCGCCCTTGGCACGGCCGCTTCGCCGCACGGGGAGCCCGCCGTCGGCACCGCCGCCCTCCTCCGCGAGGTCTGGGAGTCCGTTCTCGATGTGCGCGGCTTCCCCGCCGACAGCAACTTCTTCGATCTGGGCGGCAACTCCATCGCCGCGATCCGTCTCGTCAACCGGGTCCGGGACGCCCTCGGCACCGACTACCCGCTCGCGGACTTCTTCGCCGAAGCCACCCTGCGGGCCATGACCGAGCAGCTGACCGGCGGCGGCCGCCCCACGGCGGCGGGGGACACGGCCCTGGTCGACCGCACCCCCGTCAGCGACCAGCAGGCCCGGATGATCGCCGGGCACCACGCCGTGCCCGACCCGGCGGTGTGGAACGTGCCGACGCGGATCACGTTCACCGGGGCGCTGGACCCGACGGCCCTGCGGTCCGCCGTGTCCGGGGTGATCGCCCGGCACGACGCGCTGCGGACCCGCTTCGCGCAGGAGGACGCGCCGGACGGGCCGTGGTGGCAGGAGGTGGTGGCGGCGGAGCCGGTGGCCCTGCCGGTGGAGGACCTGACGACGCTGCCGCCCGGCGAACGGCGCTCCCGGGCGGACGCCCTGTGCCGTGCGGACGCGGCGGCCCCCTTCGAGCTGAGGCAGCCGCTGTTGCCGAGGCTCCGGCTGCTGAGGGTCGAGGCGGACCGCTGGGAGCTGATGTTCGTCCTGCACCACGTCTGCGCCGACGGCTGGTCGCTGTCCGTGCTGCTCGCGGAGATCGCCGCGCTGTACACGGCGGCCGCCGCCGGTGTCCCGCACGGGCTGCCCGATCCGGCGATGCAGGCCCCCGGGTACGCGCGGTGGCAGCGGGCGAACCACGATCCGGCGGCCGAGGAGGAGCGCGCCGCGTTCTGCGCCCGCTACCTCGACGGGGTGCCGTCCGCCGTTCCCGTACCGACGGACCGGCCGCGTCCGCAGAAGCTGAGCGGGCACGGGGACACCGTGCGCGGGGTCGCGTCCGGTGCGGTGCGGGCGGCCGTGGAGAAGCTGGCGGCCGACCGGCGCACCACCCCGTTCGCGGTCGCGGCGGCGGCGCTCGGGGTGTTCCTGACCCGGCTGTCCGGGGAGCCGGACACCTTGCTCAGCGTGCCGTACGCCAACCGCGAGGGCACCTCTTCGGAGTCGCTGGTCGCCATGACGTCCACGGCGGTGATGGTCCGCGTACGACTGGATTCAGCCAATCTTGACGAGAGCTGTGGGGACTTCGCGGTCCGTACGGGCGTGGGGGCGCTGGGCGCCATGGCGCATGTGCTGCCCACCGCGCGCATCATGCAGGCGATGCGGGACGCGGGCGCTGTCAGCGTCCCGGACCGGGTACCGCACGTCCTGGCGTTCCAGAATTCGGTCGACACGGACATCGAGATCCCCGGTCTCCGGGTCGAGGTGGCCGATCTGGCACCGCCGCTTTCCCGCAGCGAGCTGTGCTTCGGGCTTGCGCCGCGCCGTGACGCAGCGAAGGGTTATCGAACGTTCCTGGAATTCTCCACCGACCTGTGGGACCACGAGACCGCCCACGACCTCCTCTCGTCGTACACCGATCTGCTCGCGGAGTTCTGCGCCCGGCCCGACCGGCCGGTGCGGGAGCTCCTTGAGGAGCCCCTCTCGCAGCCACTGCCGAACACCGGAAAGGCGGACGCCGTATGACTCCGGCCCCCCACCGCAGCCACACCGACGACCTGCTCGCCTTCATCGCCGCCAGCCCCTCCCCGTACCACGTGGTGGCCAGTGCGGCCCAGCGCCTGGAGAAGGCCGGGTTCCGCGAGCTGCGCGGTACGGACGACTGGACCGGCGCGACCGGTGGCTGCTTCATCAGCCGCGCCGGTGCGCTCATCGCCTGGTACGTCCCCGAGGGCGCGCCCGCCCACACTCCGTTCCGGATCGTCGGGACCCACACCGACTCCCCGAACCTGCGGGTCAAACCGGCCCCGGACAGCGGCACTTCGGGCTGGCGACAGATCGGGGTGGAGATCTACGGCGGGGTCCCGCTGAACACCTGGCTCGACCGGGACCTCGGCATCTCCGGGCGGCTCGCGCTGCGCGGCCCCGACGGCACCCCGCGCAGCCGGCTGGTCCAGATCGACGAACCCCTGCTGCGCATCCCCCAGTTGGCCATCCACCTGGACCGTACGGTGAACGAGGGCGTGGCACTGGACCGGCAGCGGCACATCGCGCCGATCTGGGCGCTGGGCGACCCCCAGGAGGGCGAGCTGCTGCGCCGGGTCGCCGCGGGCGCCGGGGAGGACCCGGCGGACGTGCTGGGCTGGGACCTGATGCTGCACGACATCCAGCCGCCCGGATACCTGGGCGTGGACCGGGAGTTCGTGGTCGCGTCCCGGCTGGACAACCAGATCTCGGTGCACGCGGGGGTGAGCGCCCTGGTCGACGCGGCGACGGGAGCCGCCCGGCCGTCCTTCGTGCCGGTGCTGGCCGCGTTCGACCACGAGGAGGTCGGCAGCGGCTCCGAGACGGGGGCGCAGAGCCCGCTGCTGGAGCGGACCCTGTCGCGTTCGGTCTCGGCGCGCGGCGGCAGCGAGGAGGACTGGTCGCGGGCGCTGGCGGGCGCGTTCTGCGTCTCCGCCGACATGGCGCACGCGGTGCACCCCAACTACGCGGAGCGGCACGACCCCGACCACCGGCCGCTGCCCAACGGCGGCCCCACGGTCAAGGTGAACGCCAACCAGCGGTACGCCACCGACTCCACCGGCATCGCGATGTTCACCGCGGCCTGCGAGCGGGCCGGGGCGCCCTGGCAGCCGTTCGTCTCCAACAACGCGATGCCCTGCGGTACGTCGATCGGGCCGATCACCGCGGCGCGCCTCGGCGTCACCACGGTGGACGTCGGGGTGCCGGGGCTGTCCATGCACTCGGCGCGCGAACTGTGCGGGGTGCGCGACCCGGGCTACCTCGCCGCGATCCTGACCACGATCATGGTCGGGGACTGACCGGACCTCCCGGGCGGCAGCGACCGGCGCGGGCTCCGTACGTAACAGACAGCGAAGAAGAGAACAGGAACGACCGTGGCCGACGAAGAGACCGTCCTCATCTGCCTGCCCTTCGCCGGGGCGGGTCCCTCCGTCTTCACGCCCTGGCAGGCGGCGGCGCCGGAGGGACTGCGCGTCCTCCCGCTCTCCCTGCCGGGCCGTGAGAAGCGGTTCCCCGAGCCCGCGTACACCTCGGCGGCCCCGGCCGTGGACGACGCGTTCGCGCAGGTGACGGCGGAGCTGGGCGAGGCGGGCGGCCCGGTCGTCCTGTTCGGGCACAGCATGGGCGCGGTCCTCGCGTACGAACTGGCGCACCGCATCGAGCGGTCGGCCGCGGCCCCCCGCCTGGACGCCCTCGTCGTCAGCGGCTCGCCCGGCCCCTGGACGCCGCGCACGGACCGGGCGGGCGATCTGCCGGACGAGGAGTTCGCGGTCCGGGTACGGGAGTTCGCCGGGTACGACCACCCGGCGCTGGAGGTCCCGGAGATGCGGGAGCTGCTGCTGCCGACGCTCCGGGCGGACGTCCGGCTCCACGAGTCGTACACCCCGTCCTGCGACCGGCCGCTGGGGGCGCCGGTCGTCTCGGTCCGGGGCCGGGAGGACGCCCTCGTCGGGGCGGCGCAGGCGGCCGAGTGTGGCCGGGCGACCACGGGGAAGCTGACCGTGGCCGAGCTGGACGGCGGGCACATGTATCTCACCGAGCGGCCGGGCGCGCTGCTGGAGCTGGTCGCCGCCGAGGTGCGCGCGGCGCGCGGCCGATGACGGGCGGCGGGGGGCGGCTCGCCGGGCGGACGGCGCTGATCACGGGTGCGGCGCGCGGTCTCGGCCGGGCCTGTGCGCTGGCGTTCGCCCGCGAGGACGCCGACCTGCTCCTGCTGGACGTGGCGGGCGAGCTGCCCGGGGTGCCGTATCCGCTCGGCTCCGCCTCCCAGCTCGCGCACACCGCGGACCTCTGCCGCGAGGCCGGGTCCGCCGTGCTGACCCGGCAGGCCGACGTCCGGGACCTGGCGGCGCTCCAGGAGGCGGCGGACGCGGCCGAGGAGCGCTTCGGGCGGATCGACGTCCTGGTCAACAACGCGGGGATCGCAGCCCCTTCGGGCCGCCCGGCGCACGAGATCGGCGAGGCCGAGTGGCAGCTGATGATCGACGTGGACCTGAGCGGTGCCTGGCGGGCGATCCGGGCGGTGGGCGGCCGGATGGCCGCTCAGGGGTCCGGTTCGATCGTCAACATCGCCTCGACGGCGGGGCTGGTGGGCTACCGGCACTTCGCGGGGTACGTGGCGGCCAAGCACGGTCTGGTCGGCCTCACGAAGGCGGTGGCCCTGGACTACGCGCCGCGCAAGGTCCGGGTCAACGCCGTGTGTCCGGGCTCGGTACGGGACGACGCGGCGATGGAGGGCCGGATGCTGGCGGAGATCGCCCGCTCGCTGGAGGTGCCGGTGGGTGAGCACGAGGAGACCTTCGTCCGGGACCAGCCGATGAACGCGCTGGTCGAGCCGGGCGATGTGGCGGCCGCGGCGCTCTGGCTGGCCTCGGACGAGTCCCGCCAGGTGACCGGCAGCGTGGTCACCGTGGACGGCGGCTTCTCCGCCCGCTGACCTCTCCGTCCCCTCCCCCGCACCCCGAGGAGCCGTGCACGTGCCGCCCACCCACCACACCCTGACCGTCGCTCTGCCCGCGGCCGCCACAAACGCCGAGCTCGCCGCCGCCCTCACGGCCGCCGCCGGGCTGTGGTGGCCCGGCGATCGCCGCCGCCCCCGGCTGTGGCCCGAGGCGGTGCCCGCCCCGGCCGGATCGGACGCGGCCGCCCGCCGCCGCGCGGCCGAGGCGAGCCGTCCGGTCGCCCCGGGCCACCGGCTGCGCGCGGTGCTGCTGCGGTACGCGGACGGGGAGCACGGACACCGCCCCGACCTCGTCCTGACCGCCGACGCCGCCGCGCTCGACGCCCACTCGCTGCGGCTGGTCGCCCGGGTGCTGCGGGGCGAACTGGCCCCGGACACGGTCACCGCGCTCGACGGGCCGCTCCCCCCGGACCCCCGCCTGGACGACGCGACCCGGCGGCTGGCGGCGGCCCTCGCGGTGACGGCCGGGCGGTACACGGGCGTGTCCTCGGTGCGGGTCGCCGTTCCCGTTCCGGCGAAGGACCGGCCCCCGTACGCGCTGGGCGCACTCGACGGGTACGCGGTGTTCACGGCGGACCTGTCCCCCGGCCGTACGGTCGGGGACCTGCTCGCCACCGGACCGGCCGCCCCCCTGGCCGAGGGCGAGGAGCCGCCCGCCCTGCGTCTGGTGGCGGATGCCGGGGGCGGGGCCGTCACCCTGCCGGCCGGACCGGGCCGGCTGCCCGTACCGGCGCATCAAGTGATGCACGTACGGGAACAGTTGGCGACCGCACCGCCCGACATGCGGCTCTCCGCGCTCGATCCGCTCAGCGCGGCGGAAAGCGCGGCCCGACTCGCCCTGGGCGCACCCGGTTCCGCCGAGCGCCCCGCTCCGCTCCGCATCGACGCCGCCTTCGCCGCGCAGGTCGCCGCCCACCCCGACGCGCCCGCTCTCACGAGCGGCGCCGCCACCCTGACCTACGCCCAACTCGACGCCCGCGCCGAGGTGTTGGCCGACGGGCTGCACGCGCACGGCGTCCGGCCGGGCGATCTCGTCGGCCTCTGCCTGCCCCGCTCGACGGACCTGGTGGCGGCGATGCTCGCGGTGCTGAAGGCGGACGCGGTGTACGTACCGCTCGATCCGGAGCATCCGGCGGACCGGCGGGAGCGCACCGCGCGGGACGCGGGGCTGCGGCTGACCGTGGAGGACCCGGCCGCCCTCACCGGCCACCCGCCCCGGCCCGCCGCGGACAGGCGGGCGGCCGCCTCCCCCGCCTACGTCATCCACACCTCGGGGTCGACCGGCCGGCCCAAGGGGGTCCTCGTCCCGCACGCCAACGTCACGGCCCTGGTCGACGCCGTCCGCGACGACTTCGGCCTCTCCCCCGACGGCACCTGGACGTGCTTCCACTCGGCCGCGTTCGACTTCTCGGTGTGGGAGATCTGGGGCGCGCTGCTGACCGGCGGGCGGCTGGTGGTCGTGGACCACTGGACCAGCCGCTCGCCGGAGGACTTCCACGCCCTGCTGGTACGGGAGCGGGTGAGCGTGCTGAGCCAGACTCCGTCGGCGTTCACCCAGCTCGCGGCGGCCGACCGGGCCTCGCGGGCGGCGGTCGCCGTCCGGCTGGTGGTGCTCGGCGGCGAACCGCTGGACGCCCGTCCGCTGCTGGACTGGTTCGACCGGCACCCCGAGGACCGCTGCCGCCTGGTCAACATGTACGGGATCACCGAGACCACCGTCCATGCCACCGCCACCACGGTGACCCGCCGTCAGGCCCTCGACGGCTCCCGGTCGGTGGGGCGGCCGCTGCCCGGCTGGTCGGTCCGGGTCCTGGACGCGTGCGGGCGGCCCGTGCCGCCGGGCGCTCCCGGGGAGATCCACGTGGGCGGGGCGGGCGTGGCGCTGGGCTACCTGGACCGGCCCTCGCTCACCGCCGAACGCTTCGTGCCCGACCCCGCGGACCCGGCGGGGCGGCGCCTCTACCGCAGCGGCGACCTGGGGCGGCTGCTGGCCGACGGGACCCTGGAGCATCTGGGCCGGATGGATGACCAGGTGAAGGTGCGGGGCTTCCGGATCGAGCCCGGGGAGATCCGCCACGTCCTGCTGGAGGACCCGGCGGTGTCGGCGGCGGCGGTCCGGGTCACCGGCGGCGAGGAGGGGGACGCGGCGGCGGTCCGGATCGACGCGTACGTGGTCCCGGCGCCGGGCGCGGGCGAGGACCCCGGGCCCGTGCGGGAGCGGGCGGCACGGCTGCTGCCCGCGCACATGGTGCCCGCGACGGTGACCGTCCTGGCCGCGCTCCCCCTCACCGCGAACGGCAAGCTGGACCAGGCCCGGCTGCCCGCGCCCGCCGCCCACCGGGCCCCGCCCGCGGCACCTCACGAAGCGTCCCGCGAGAGCGGCCCCACGGCCGCCCTCGCCGCCGTCTGGCAGGAGGTGCTGGGCGTCGAGCAGGTCGGCCGGGACGACAACTTCTGGGACCTGGGCGGCAACTCGCTGTACGCGATCCGGATCGGCACGCTCGCCCGGCAGCGCGGGCTGCCCGGTGTGCGGCTGCGGCAGCTGTATCTGACCCCGACGCTCGGGGCGCTGTCGGACGCGCTGGCGCGGGAGCCGTGACCTGGCACGGGGGCGGCCGCAGCACGGCGACCGCCCCCGCTCACGCCGTGACGCACGCCGTCACTACGCGAATCGCTGCTTCGCGCTGCCGTCGCACGTCTGGAGCTTCAGCGGGTCCTTGGCCCCCGCCAGCGTCAGACACAGGCCGGTCGCCGCGGCCGGGCGGAGGGTGCCCGCCTGCTGGACGAACTTCTGGTTGGCCGCGCCGGAGCAGTTCCACACGATGAGCGTGGCGCCCGCGTCGTACTCCGCGCCGGGCACGTCCAGGCACCGGTCGTGGCTGAGCGCGGTACGCAGGGTCTGCGTGCCGCCGTCGTACCACCAGCTCTGGTTGCGGCCGCCGTGGCAGTCCCAGCCGCCGATCGCGGTCCCGTTGCGGGTCACCGAGGCCGGGACGTCGACACAGGTGCCGGTCGCCTCGTTCGTCAGCGGGCTGAACAGGTCGTCCCAGGCCGCGCCCTGGAGCACCGGGTTCCCCGTGCTCGCCGGGTCGGCGCAGCTCGCCTCGCGCAGCCCGGAGTCGTACATCTGGGTCAGGCAGGAGGCGAAGGCCCGGTGGCCCGCCGCGTTGGGGTGGAAGGACTGCCGTACGGAGTTCTCGTCGGGCAGGCCGGGCTTGCTCAGGTCGATGTAGAGGCCGCGCGCCCAGGGGCTCTCGCTGCACACCTCGTGGCCGTGGAAGAGCCGGGAGTTGTCGAGGTAGGCGGCGCCGGTGGACGCGGCGGCCTTGCGCATCCCCGTCTGGAAGGCGGGTACGGCGGTGTTGCGGCCCCAGACGGTGTCGGAGTCGTAGCCCATGCCGCCGCAGATGAGCTTGCCGGGGAAGTCCGGGTTGTCGCGGAAGTCCGGGCCGATCGGGCTCGGGTAGCCCATGAGGACGAGCTTGTAGTCGCTGTTGGCGTACCCGGCCTCCGTCATGACGGTGCGCAGGTCGCGGACGGTCGCCTCGACCTTGGGGACGAGCGCGTCGACGCGGGCCTGCCAGCCGCTCGCGTACTTGGGCTCGCAGGGGCCCTGGAGGGTGAGGTAGCGGACCACGCAGTCGGTCATGACCGGGCCGAACTGGAGGTCGTCGTTGGCCCCGGCGACCAGGACGATCATCTTGATCCGGGTGTTGCGGGCCTTGATGGCGAGGCTGTCGCTCTGGACCAGCTCGTCGGCGTACTGCTTGTTTCCGCCGATTCTGATGTTCCCGGTATAGGCGCCGGAGCAGGAGACGTTGTACGTGACGTCCGCCGCGATGCCCGTGCGGTGGATGGCGGCCTCCGGCGAGCGGTGGCACCAGTTGTCCGGCCCGTTGGTGCCGGGGTCGTAGGTGCCGACGCCCTCGCCGGAGATCTCGCTGTCGCCGAGCGAGATCAGGCCGGTCTTGCGGTCGGCGAGTGGCCGTTCGGCGGGGCTGCCGTACAGCTGGGTGGCCTCGGCGGCCCGGACGGCTTCCAGCGCGGGCGGGAGAGGGGTGGATGCGATAGAGCTGGTACCCGACTCCGCCGCGCCCGCGGGCCCGGCGGCCGCCATACCGCCGACCGCGGCCGCGAGAGCGACGGCGGCGGCGACCGTACAGCGGAGCCGGCGAAGGCTTCCGAGCCTTCGAAGTCTGTTGCTGGTGCGCCTCATTGCGCCTCCCGGTGAGTGGTTACCCCCGGTATTTACTGGCCGGTAGGCGACTTGGGAATAGATAGAACAAGACAAGTGCTCATCTTTTTCAGGAGGTTTAAACACCATGGTCGACATGTCAGGTACCGACGGTTTCCGGATCGAACACGACTCGATGGGCGAGGTGAAGGTCCCCGCACACGCCAAGTGGCGCGCGCAGACCCAGCGGGCCGTGGAGAACTTCCCGGTCTCCGGACAGCGTCTTGAGCGGGCGCACATCGAGGCGCTGGCCCGGATCAAGGGTGCGGCCGCCAAGGTCAACGCCGAACTGGAGGTGCTGGATCCGGACATCGCGGCCGCGATCCAGGAGGCGGCCGCCGAGGTCGCCTCGGGCCGCTGGGACGAGCACTTCCCGGTCGACGTCTTCCAGACGGGCTCGGGCACCTCCTCGAACATGAACACCAACGAGGTGATCGCCACCCTCGCCTCCGAGCGGCTGGGCCGCGAGGTCCACCCCAACGACCATGTGAACGCCTCCCAGTCGTCCAACGACGTCTTCCCGTCCTCCATCCACATCGCCGCGACCGCCGCCGTCACCGCCGACCTGATCCCCGCCCTGGACCACCTGGCGGAATCCCTGGGGCGGAAATCGGCCGAATTCTCGGAGGTCGTGAAGGCGGGCCGTACGCATCTGATGGACGCGACCCCGGTCACCCTCGGCCAGGAGTTCGGCGGCTACGCGGCACAGATCCGCTACGGCGTGGAGCGGCTGCGCGCCTCGCTGCCCCGGCTCGCCGAACTGCCGCTCGGCGGTACGGCGGTGGGCACCGGCATCAACACCCCGCCGGGCTTCTCGGCCGCCGTGATCGCGGAGGTCGCGGGCGCCACCGGGCTCCCGCTCACCGAGGCCCGCGACCACTTCGAGGCGCAGGGCGCACGGGACGGACTCGTGGAGACCTCCGGCCAGCTCCGGACGATCGCCGTCTCACTGACCAAGATCTCCAACGATCTGCGCTGGATGGCCTCGGGCCCGCGCACCGGTCTCGCCGAGATCGCGCTGCCCGACCTCCAGCCCGGCTCCTCGATCATGCCGGGCAAGGTCAACCCGGTGATCCCCGAGGCGGTCCTGATGGTCGCCGCCCAGGTCACCGGCAACGACACGACGGTCGCCACGGCCGGCGCGGCGGGCAACTTCGAGCTGAACGTGATGCTCCCGGTCATCGCGAAGAACCTGCTGGAGTCCGTACGGCTGCTGGCCAACGCCTCCCGGCTGCTCGCGGACCGCACGGTCGACGGCATCACCGCGGACGCCGAACGGGCCCGCGCCTACGCCGAGTCCTCGCCCTCCGTGGTCACCCCCCTCAACAAGTACATCGGCTACGAGGAGGCGGCGAAGGTCGCCAAGAAGTCCCTCAAGGACGGGACGACGATCCGTGAGACGGTCCTGGCCTCGGGCTATGTGGAGCGCGGCGACCTGACGACGGAGCAACTCGACGAGGCGCTGGACGTACTGCGGATGACGCGGCCGTGAGCGCCGGGCGGGGGGCCCGGTGACACCCTCTGGGTGACCCTTGCCGCAGCGGGTCCCCTCGCCACCTCTCCGTAGGATCTCTCCTTGACATCCTCCCCCTCCTGAATGGAGGGGGAGTCCTACGGCTCGCGCCGTGGGGCACAGGCTGGTGATCCCGGCGTCGGTCCCGACCGTGTTGGTGGTCCCGGGCATCGGTGCGGGGATGTCGTCGCACAGCATCGAGACCGACCAACGCCCGGTCGCGTCCTGCGACACGGTCACGGTGAACGGCGTCGCACCTTCGGGAAGGGGCCGGGACCACACGACGTCGAGCGGTTCCCGCATCTTCGCGAGGGTGAGCCTGCCGTCCCGGTAGCGGAAACCGCTGGTGGTGTACTCGGCGGACCGGCGGGACTTCTTCTTCGACCTGAAGGTCGGGTACCCGGCCCGCTTCTGCCAGAAGTTCCCGAACGCGCCTCGCAGACGCCGCAGCGTCTGCTGCGACGGCACCGACGACACCTCGGACAGGTAAGCCAGTTCCTCGGTCATCTGCCACGAGGTGAGCATCGCGGAGGCGGCGTTGTCGTTGACCCGCTCCTGACGGAGCGTCCACGCCTCGGGCCGTGCGGCGAGCGCCAGGTTGCAGACCTTCCGAACGCACCCGAACGTGCGCGACAGCTCCGCCGCCTGCGCATCGGCCGGACGGAAGCGGTATTTGAACGCCCGCTTCACCTGGTTCACACGCTCACAAACCAGCGACGCCGCGAATTAAGATCAACCCGCGGGTCAGAGCACGACCTTTCACCCGGCGGACGCACCTCGCCCGCTGCCCTGCTCCGCAGGAGCTGTGCTTCCTCCCCGAGCCAAGGCACGAGGTATCCACACAGGAGGAAAAGATGACAGGTATGGGAGAGTGCGCACGCTGGGCGCCGGGGGACCAGATCCTCTGGCGCTACCGCGACAACGGCCGGGCCCACCGGGCGGCTGACGCCCCGCCCGTGCATATCTGCCGCCCGGTGACCGTCGTCCAGGACACCGACGAGCTGCTCGCCGTCTGGATGGCGCCCGGCACCGAATGCGTACGGCCGGTGCTGGCCGACGGCGGGCAGGTGCACGCCGAACCACTGGCCACCCGCTACACCGCGCCGCGCACCACGGCCCGTTCGACCTGGTTCGGCTCCGGGGTGCTGAAGCTCGCCCGGCCCGGTGACCCGTGGTCGGTGTGGCTGTTCTGGGACCGGGGATGGATCTTCCGCAACTGGTACGTGAACCTGGAGGAGCCCCGCACCCGGTGGTCCGGAGGGGTGGATTCCGAGGATCACTTTCTCGACATCTCGGTGAACCCCGACCGCAGCTGGCGGTGGCTCGACGAGGACGAGTTCGCCCAGGCGCAGAGCGTCGGCCTGATGGACCGGGAGACCGCCGCCCGGGTCCGGGAGGCGGGCCGGGCGGCGGTCGAGGTGATCACGGGCTGGGGCTCGCCGTTCCGGGACGGCTGGGAGCACTGGCGGCCCGATCCGCGGTGGCAGGTGCCGCCCCTGCCGGATGACTGGGACCGCACCCCCGCCCATATGCCGTCGTGAGACCCTGGAAGCAGCCTTCGGGCGGCCCGGTGGGCAGGACCGGGCCCGCACAGGGCCGGACGCCGCAACCGGCGGACACCACACCGGAACTGACCACAAGTCATCGCACCGGTCGCACGGAGGGAACGGGCCACGGACCCGGACGTTCCGCGCGGTCGCCGGGACCACTACGAGGGGGTGGAGACATGCACGCCGTCCGCTGCCCCGCCACCGCGGCCGCCGCCGGAGGGATCGCCCGTCGGCCAACTCCGCGGCGCTCGGTTTCGGCCCCCCGTATGGGGGCATCCGGTGACAGCCGTTGTTCTTACCGCGCTTGCCGGGGCACAGTAACGCCCCACGAGGTGACTGCCTCATACAACCGGCCCGGACGGACGGAATCCCACGCGTGACGGAGCACCCCACCTCCCACGAAGGCCGGCAGCCGCTCGCGGCCCGGCAGCAGGAGCGCACCCGGCCCCGGCAGCAGGACGCCGCGGCGGCGGCCGCCGCTGCCGCGATCCCGGGCCCGGCCGCCGCGCCCGCCCCCGGTCCCGGAGCGGCCGCCGTCGCGGACGCGCAGGCGGCCACCCGCCGCGAGGGCGACCGGCTGCGCTTCGTCGGCGCGGCCACCCGGCGGATCGCCCGGGGCATAGACCTGGACGAGATCGTCCTCGGCCTGTGCCGGGCCAGTGTGCCGACGTTCTCCGACGCGATCCTGGTCTATCTGCGCGATCCGCTGCCGGTCGGGGACGAACGCCCGGTGAGCCCGTTCGTCCTGCGGCTGCGCCGCAGCGACCGGCTGCGTTTAAGCGACGAGGAGAGCGAGGCGGGCCCGGAGACGGAACGGCTGCGGCCGATCGTCATCGACCCGCAGGCCGACCTGATGCCCGCGGCCGAGCTGTGCGAGGTGCGGGCGGGCGGGGCGCTGGCGGAGGTGCTGCGCGGGGTGCGGCCGGTCTTCGGCGACTCCGCTGCGGCGCGTGCCGCCCTGCCCGAGCTGCTGGGCCCCGGCCGCGGCGTCCCCACCGGGCACCGGGCGATCCTCGCCCCGCTGCGCGGCAGGCGGCGGGTGATCGGGGCGGCGGTCTTCGTACGCGGCACCGAGCGGGCCCCGTTCGAGGCCAGTGACCTTTTGGTCGCGGCGCAGCTGGCGACGCACACCGCGCTCGGCATCGACAAGGCCGTGCTGTACGGGCGCGAGGCCTACATCGCGGACGAGCTCCAGCGCACGATGCTCCCGGACTCGCTCCCCCAGCCCACCGGCGTCCGGCTCGCCTCGCGCTACCTCCCGGCGGCCGAGACGGCCCGGGTCGGCGGCGACTGGTACGACGCGATCCCGCTGCCGGGCAGCCGGGTCGCGCTGGTCGTCGGTGATGTGATGGGCCACTCCATGACCTCGGCGGCGATCATGGGCCAGCTGCGGACGACGGCGCAGACCCTGGCACAGCTCGACCTGCCGCCGCAGGAGGTGCTGCACCACCTGGACGAGCAGGCGCAGCGGCTGGGCAGCGACCGCATGGCGACCTGCCTGTACGCGGTGTACGACCCGGTCGCGCACCGGATCACCATCGCCAACGCCGGGCACCCGCCGCCGGTGCTGCTGCACCTGGGCGGCCGGGCCGAGGTGCTGGTGGTGCCGCCGGGCGCGCCCATCGGAGTGGGCGGCGTCGACTTCGAGGCCGTCGAGCTGGACGCGCCCGCCGGTGCCACCCTGCTCCTCTACACCGACGGCCTGGTGGAGTCACGGCTGCGGGACGTGTGGACGGGCATCGAGCAGCTGCGGGAGCGCCTCGCGGCGACCGCGCAGCTCACCGGCCCGGACCACGCACCGCCGCTGGAGGCGCTCTGCGACGACGTGCTGGACATGCTCGGCCCGGGTGACCGGGACGACGACATCGCGCTGCTCGCCGCCCGCTTCGACGGGATCGCGCCGAGCGATGTGGCGTACTGGTATCTGGAGCCGGAGGACGCGGCCCCTCGCCGGGCCCGCAGGCTGGCCCGGCGGGCGCTGGACCGGTGGGGTCTGGAGGAGCTGGCCGACGAGGTGGAGCTGCTGGTCAGCGAGGTGGTCACCAACGCGGTGCGGTATGCGGAGCGGCCGGTGACGCTGCGGCTGCTGCGGACCGACGTCCTGCGCTGCGAGGTCGGCGACGACTCCCCGCAGCTGCCCCGGCAGCGCCGGGCCCGGGACACGGACGAGGGCGGCCGCGGGCTGTTCCTGGTCAACCGGCTGGCCCGGCGGTGGGGGGCGACGCGGCTGTCCACGGGGAAGGTCGTCTGGTTCGAGATGGCGACCCGGGGGCAGTAGGGGCGGATGGGCGTTCCAGGTCCAGGTCCTCGGTGACGGACCGTGGCGAAATGTTGCCGACCCCGAACCGTCGGAGTTGACTGCATTCGTAGCGAAGCGACCTGAATGCCCCACGATCCCCCACGACTCGACGGGAGGACGCTCGTGACCGAGAAATCCCCGCAGCTTCCGTACACCACGAACAACGCCGGAATCCCGGTGGAGAGCGACGAACACTCGCTCACGGTCGGCGCCGACGGACCGATCCTGCTCCAGGACCACTATCTGATCGAGAAGATGGCCCAGTTCAACCGGGAACGGGTCCCCGAACGGGTGGTGCACGCCAAGGGATCGGGGGCGTACGGGACCTTCGTCGTGACCAACGACGTCAGCCAGTTCACCAAGGCGGACCTGTTCCAGCCCGGCAGGCGCACGGACATGCTGGCCCGCTTCTCCACGGTCGCCGGTGAGCAGGGCTCGCCCGACACCTGGCGCGACCCCCGCGGTTTCGCGCTGAAGTTCTACACCGAGCAGGGCAACTACGACATGGTCGGCAACAACACGCCGGTCTTCTTCGTACGGGACCCGATGAAGTTCCAGGACTTCATCCGCTCGCAGAAGCGCCGCCCGGACAGCGCTCTGCGCGACCACGACATGCAGTGGGACTTCTGGACCCTCTCCCCCGAGTCCGCGCACATGGTGACGTGGCTGATGGGCGACCGGGGCATCCCGAAGACGTACCGCCACATGAACGGCTACAGCTCGCACACCTATATGTGGGTGAACGCGGGCGGCGAGCGGTTCTGGGTGAAGTACCGCTTCAAGACGGACCAGGGCATCGACTTCTACACGCAGTCCGACGCCGACTCCATGGCCGGGACCGACGGCGACGTCCACCGCCGGGACCTGTTCGATTCGATCGAGCGCGGTGACCATCCGAGCTGGACGCTGTACGTCCAGGTCATGCCGTTCGAGGACGCGCCGGACTACCGTTTCAACCCGTTCGACCTGACGAAGGTGTGGCCGCACGGCGACTACCCGGAGATCGAGGTCGGCCGGATGACGCTGGACCAGAACCCGGAGGACTTCTTCGTCCACATCGAGCAGGCGTCGTTCGAGCCGTCGAACCTGGTGCCGGGCATCGGCCCGTCGCCGGACAAGATGCTCCTCGGCCGGTTGTTCTCCTACCCGGACACCCACCGCTACCGGATCGGTCCGAACTACGCGCAGCTCCCGCCGAACCGGCCGCGGCACGGGGTGAACTCGTACGCCAAGGACGGCCCCATGCGCTACGAGCCCTCGCGGACGGGGGCGGTCTACGCCCCGAACTCCTACGGCGGTCCGGCGGCCGACACCGCCCGGTTCGGTGACCCGGCCGGCTGGGCCACGGCGGGCGAGATGGTCCACGAGGCGTACAAGCCGCACAGCGAGGACGACGACTGGGGCCAGGCGGGCACGATGGTGCGCGAGGTCCTGGACGACGCGGCGCGGGACCGGCTGGTGTCCAACATCTCCGGCCATCTGCTGGACGGCGTGAGCGCTCCGGTGCTGGAACGGGCCCTCCAGTACTGGCGCAATGTGGACAAGGACCTGGGCGACCGGGTCGCGAAGAAGGTCAACGGCGGCTGACCTGGCCGGTACGCACATGAGTGAGGGGCGGACCGGTGCGGTCCGCCCCTCACTCATGCGGTCAGGGCCTTACTGCGCGGGCGCTCCGCCGCCGCCGGGCCGCTCACCCGGCTGGCCGTCGTCGTCCCCGGGCTCCGGCGGCAGCTCGGGGGTCTTGGTCGGCAGCGTGACGGGCGGGCTGGTCGTGGGCGGTGCCGGGGAGGACGGGGTCTCACTCGGCGTCTCGCTCGGCTCCTCGGAGGGCGTCTCGGACGGGGTGGGCTCCTCGGACTCGGTGGGCTCCTCGGAGGGCGTCTCGGAAGGCGTCGGCGGTGCGGGCACCTCGCCGCGCTGCACGTCCTCCAGGTCGAACGTCTTGCCGGAGCCGCCGCCGAGGGCGCCGAGGGTGTAGTCGGCCCAGATCTTGGCCGGGAAGCCGCTGCCGCTGGCGCGGCCGGAGTTGGCCGTACCGGTCAGGGAGACCTGCTTGCGGCCGCCGTCGCCCTCGCCGAAGAGAGCCACGACCGTGGCCAGCTCCGGGGTGTACCCGGCGAACCAGGCCGACTTGTTGTCCTCGGAGGTGCCGGTCTTGCCCGCCGCGTCGTAGGCGCCGGTGTTGGCCGCGCCGCCTGACCCGGCGTCGACGACCCCGGTGAGCGCCTTGGTCACGGTGTCGGCGGAGGCGCGGCTGATGGCCTGCACCCGCTTGGGCTTCTCGGCGTTCACCGTGCGGTCGCGGTGCTCGGCGGACTGGAGGATGTGCGGGGTGACCTTGCGCCCGTGGTTGTCGAGCGTGGCGTACACGCCGGCCATGTCCCAGGTCGAGGCGTTCATGGTGCCGAGCGAGACGGCGGGGCGCTCGGGGAAGTTCTTGTCCGGTACGCCGACGGCGAGCGCGGTCTCCTTCACGGCGGCGGGCGTCACGTCGACGATCATCTGCGCGAAGACCGAGTTGACCGAGCTGTTCATCGCCTTCTGCACGGAGATCGGGCCGTAGCTGCGGTCGTCCTCGTTCTGCGGGCTGAACGGGGTGTCGCTGCCGACGACGGGCCGCCTGCTGGTGCCGTCGTACACCGTGTTGAGCCCGATCAGGCTGCCGTCCTGGGTCTTCGACTCGTTCTCCAGGGCGGAGGCGAGCACCAGCGGCTTGAAGGTGGAGGCGGGCTGGTAGTCCTGGCGGGTGGCGTTGCTGATGTAGTGCTTGATGTAGTCCTCGCCGCCGTACAGGGCGACGACCTTGCCGGTCTTCGGGTCGACCGAGGTGGCGCCGGCCTGGACGGTGGCGTCGATCTTGTTGCCCTCGCGGTCGAGCTTGGACTCCAGCTGGTCTTCCACCGACTTCTCCAGCGCCTTCTGGCGCTTCTTGTCGACGGTGAGCGTGAACGTCCAGCCACCGGCCTCGCGGTCCGCGGCGGAGACGCCCTGCTTCTCCAGCTCCTTGTTGGCCGCCTCGACGAGGTAGCCGGTCTGGCCCTCCATGCCCTGGGCGGGCTTGGGCTTGTCCGGCACGGGGAACTCCAGGCCGGCCTTCTCGGACTCGGTCAGCCAGCCCATCTCGACCATGTTGCGCAGGGTGTAGGCCCAGCGCTCCTTGACCAGCTTCTTCCCCGTGTCGGTGGCGGCGTGCCAGTCGTACTGGCTGGGGGCCTGGAGGAGGGAGGCGAGGTACGCGCCCTGGGAGACGTCCAGGTCCTTGGCGTCGATGCCGTAGTACGCCTGGGCGGCCGCCTGGATGCCGCTCGCGCCGCGTCCGTAGTAGGCGGTGTTGATGTACCCGGCGAGGATCTCGTCCTTGGACTTCTGCTGGTCGACCTTGAGCGAGATGACCAGTTCCCTGAGCTTGCGGCTCACGGTGGGGTCCTGCGTCAGGTAGAAGTTCTTCACGTACTGCTGGGTGATGGTCGAGCCACCCTGCTTGCCCTTGCCGCTGAGGGTGTTGAAGATGCCGCGGGTCGTTCCCTTGAGGTCGACGCCCTGGTCCTTGTAGAAGGTCTTGTTCTCGGCGGCGACGAAGGTGTGCTGGACCTTCTTGGGCACCTCGTTCAGGTCGACGATCTGGCGGTTGACGCCCTTGCCGGTCCGGGCGAGGACCGTGCCGTCGCTGTACTTGTAGACGTTGCTCTGCCGCTCCGCCATGGCGTTCGCGGCGGGGACGTCGACGTACAGGTAGAGAGCGCCGAAGGCGCCCATCCCCAGCAGGATGATCCCGAAGAACGTACCCAGCAGCTTCTTCCACGTGAAGAGTCTGCGTATGCCGCCGCTCTTCGCAGCCCGGCGCGACCCTCGCGCCTGAGCTCGTCGCGCATCCGCTCGACCCATTGCTGTGTTGCTCCCGCTTCTCTGCTCGACCCGCTCGCTCGGTCTCCTCAGCCCGTTCCGACCTGCCAGCTAACACTGTCGGACGGGACAAATGGCGAGCGATCCGGTCTTTTACGGACGTGACAATCAGCACCCGTCTCCTAGGAACCGACTCCCCAGAGGTGGACAAGGTTGCGAAATCCGATAATGTGAAATCACATTGATAGCGCGGCGAGTGGCCGCACAGAACGGGGGACCCCATGACTGTCCAGCACGACGACCACCGCCCCGCGGCCCCGGCGCCCGACCCGGCCATCGACGCCCCCGACATGCCCGAGCCGCAGGTCAGGGAGGTCGCCGCGCATGCGATCCCGGGCGGGCTGGGGCTGCTGCTGACGGTGCTCGGGGTGTTCGCGGGCATCGGCCTCGCCATCGTCGGCGGGGTGACGGGGGCGAACGGCAACAACGCCCTCGGCGTCCCGCTCTTCATCCTCGGGGCGCTCCTCACCATCACCTCGTTCTTCTGCATGAGCGGTGTGAAGATGGTCGCTCCGGGCGAGGCCCGGGTGATCCAGCTCTTCGGCCGGTACGTCGGGACGATCCGCACCGACGGACTGCGCTGGATCAACCCGCTGACCTCCAGCCAGAAGATCTCCACCCGGGTCCGCAACCACGAGACCGCCGTCCTCAAGGTCAACGACGCCTACGGCAACCCGATCGAGCTGGCCGCGATCGTCGTCTGGAAGGTCGAGGACACCGCCCAGGCGCTCTTCGAGGTCGACGACTTCCTGGAGTTCGTCGCCACCCAGACCGAGGCGGCCGTCCGGCACATCGCCATCGAGTACCCCTACGACGCCCACGAGGAGGACGGGCTCTCGCTGCGCGGCAACGCCGAGGAGATCACCGAGAAGCTGGCCGTCGAGCTGACCGCCCGGGTGAAGTCCGCGGGCGTCCGGATCATCGAGTCGCGCTTCAGCCACCTCGCGTACGCCCCCGAGATCGCCTCCGCGATGCTCCAGCGCCAGCAGGCCGGTGCGGTCGTCGCGGCCCGTCAGCAGATCGTCGAGGGCGCGGTGGGCATGGTCGAGATGGCCCTGACCCGGATCGCCGAGCAGGACATCGTGGAACTGGACTCCGAGCGGAAGGCCGCCATGGTCGGCAATCTGATGGTGGTGCTGTGCGGCGACCGCGCGGCGCAGCCGGTCCTCAACACGGGCAGCCTCTACCAGTGACCGACGAGGAACCGCCCCGGCGGCCCCCGGCGCCCCGGCCGCAGCAGCGCAAGCAGATGCTGCTGCGACTGGACCCCGCGGTGCACGACGCACTGGCCCGCTGGGCCTCCGACGAGCTGCGCAGCGCCAACGCGCAGATCGAGTTCCTGCTGCGGCGGGCGCTGGCGGAGGCGGGGCGGCTGCCGGGGGCGGCCCGGCCGATCGCCCGCCGGGGGCGTCCGCCGAAACGCCCCCCGGAGGAGCAGGCCACCCCGCCCGCCCCCGACGCGTGATCAGCGCCCCTGGCCCGCAACCGCAGGCCAGGGGCGCTTTCCGGACCCGTATACACACTAGGTATACACCCCGTGTACAGTTCTCCTCATGTCTATCGGTCACACCCTCCTCGGACTCCTGGAGTCCGGCCCCCGGCACGGCTACGACCTGAAGCGGACCTTCGACGAGAAGTTCGGCCAGGACCGTCCGCTGCACTACGGCCAGGTCTACTCGACGATGTCCCGGCTCCTGAAGAACGGACTCGTCGAGGTCGACGGGGTCGAGAGCGAAGGAGGGCCCGAGCGCAAGCGGTACGCCATCACCGACGCCGGGATCACCGACGTCGAGCGCTGGCTCGCGCAGCCCGAGAAGCCGGAGCCGTACCTCCAGTCGACCCTGTACACCAAGGTCGTCCTCGCCCTCCTCACCGATCGCAGCGCCGCCGACGTGCTGGACGCCCAGCGCTCGGAGCACCTGCGGATGATGCGCATCCTCACCGACCGCAAGCGCAAGGGCGACCTCGCCGACCAGCTGATCTGCGACCACGCCCTGTTTCATCTGGAAGCCGATCTGCGCTGGCTGGAACTGACCGCCGCCCGTCTCGGCCAGCTCGCCAAGGTGGTGTCCGCATGATCCCCGAAGGCTCCCTGCTCTCCGCGCACGACCTGCGCAAGACCTACGGTTCGACGCCCGCCCTGGACGGCGCCTCGTTCTCCGTGCACCCCGGCGAGGTCGTCGCCGTGATGGGTCCCTCCGGCTCCGGCAAGTCCACCCTGCTGCACTGCCTGGCCGGGATCATCACGCCCGACTCGGGCACCATCACCTACGCGGGCCGCGAGCTGTCCGCGATGTCGGACGCCGAGCGCAGCGCCCTGCGGCGCAGCGACTTCGGCTTCGTGTTCCAGTTCGGCCAGCTCGTCCCCGAGCTGACCTGCGTGGAGAACGTGGCCCTGCCACTGCGGCTCGACGGTGTGAAGCGCAGGACCGCCGAGCGCACCGCCCTGGAGTGGATGGAGCGCCTGGAGGTCGACGACCTCGGCGCGAAGCGCCCCGGGGAGGTCTCCGGCGGACAGGGGCAGCGGGTCGCCGTGGCCCGTGCGCTGGCCTCGTCCCCGAAGGTGATCTTCGCCGACGAGCCGACCGGCGCACTGGACTCCCTCAACGGCGAGCGCGTGATGGAGCTGCTCACCGAGGCCGCCCGTTCGGCCAACGTCGCCGTCGTCCTGGTGACCCATGAGGCCCGGGTCGCCGCCTACTCCGACCGTGACGTCACCGTGCGCGACGGCCGGGCCCGCGATCTGGAGCACGCCGGATGACGCTGCTCGCTTCCCGTACCACCCCGCCCGGCGAGCGGGACCGCCCCGAGCAGCCCTCGCGCGGCGCGGCCACCCTCCGGGACCTCGGCCTCGGAATCCGGTTCGCCGCCGCCGGTGGCCGCGAGGGCTGGATCCGTACGCTGCTGACCGCCGTCGGCGTCGGCCTCGGGGTCGCGCTGCTGCTGCTCGCCTCCTCCGTACCGCATCTGCTGGACGAACGGAACGCCCGCGAGCAGGCCCGCAGCGAGGCGCCGCTCTCCGGTTCGCCGGACGGGCGGGTCGCGAAGTCGGACACGTCGGTGGTGCGGATCAACACGACCACCGAGTACCGCGACCGGACCGTCGCGGGATACCTGATGCGCCCGGACGGCTCGAAGCCCGCCCTCCCGCCGGGGGTCGGACGCTTCCCCGGAGCGGACGAGATGGTCGTCTCGCCCGCGCTCAAGGAGCTGCTCGCCGCCCCGGGCAGCGGACTGCTGCGCGAGCGGCTGCCGTACGAGATCACCGGCACCATCGGCGACGCCGGGCTGCGCTCGCCGGGCGAACTCCTCTACTACGCGGGCAGCGACACCCTGACGCCCGCCGCCGGCGGCGAACGGATCTCCGGATACGGGAGCCCCGGCGAGACCGACCCGCTCCCGCCGCTGCTGATCGTGCTGACCGTCATGGTCTGCGTGGTGCTGCTGGTGCCCGTCGCGATCTTCATCGCCACCGCCGTGCGGTTCGGCGGCGACCGGCGCGACCGCAGGCTCGCCGCGCTGCGGCTGGTCGGCGCGGACATCCGGACGACCCGGCGCATCGCCGCCGGGGAGGCGCTCTTCGGTGCGGTGCTCGGGCTGCTGATCGGGCTGGCCTTCTTCCTCGTGGGACGGCAGTTCGTCGGCGCGGTGGAGATCTGGGACGTCAGCGCGTTCCCGGCCGACCTGGTGCCCGATCCGCTGCTGGCGCTGCTGATCACGGTCGCGGTGCCGCTGACCGCCGTGCTGGTCACGCTGGTCGCGATGCGCTCGGTGGCGATCGAGCCGCTCGGTGTCGTACGCCGCGGAAAGGACCGGGGCCGTCGGTTCTGGTGGCGGCTGCTCATGCCGCTCGCGGGTCTGGCGGTGCTCGGATCGACGGGCCGGATCAGCCCGTACGAGTACGCGCCCGTGAAGCCGTTCGCGGTCGCGGCCGGTGCGGTGCTGGTGCTGGTCGGGCTCGCCCTGCTGCTGCCCTGGCTGGTCGAGGCGTGCGTGAACCGGCTGCGCGGCGGCCCGGTGCCCTGGCAGCTCGCCACCCGCAGGCTCCAGCTGAGCAGCGGGGCGGCTTCCCGTGCGGTCAGCGGGGTCACGGTGGCGGTGGCGGGTGCGATCGCGCTCCAGATGATGTTCGCGGCGATGAACGCCGACTTCAACCGGGTGACCGGCCAGGATCCCACGCGGGCCCAGTTCGCCGCGTACTCCGAGGACGTCACGGGCGATGGGGCGACCTCGGCCATCGAGCAGTTCCGCGCCACCAAGGGCGTGGAGGTCGTGATCGGCTCGGTGGAGACGTACGCGTCCAAGCCCGGTGACTACGCGGACGACGACATCCCGCCCACCACCTCGCTGACCATCGGCACCTGCGACACCCTGCGCGAACTGGCCCGGATCACCTCCTGCCGGGACGGCGACACGTTCGTCGTGCACCCGCAGGGCGACAAGGACATGGCCGACTGGGTCGACCAGACGGCCCGCAAGGGCGAGGTGGTCGAGATCGGCTCCGGGACCGGCAAGCCGATGCGGTGGACGCTGCCCGCCGACTCCCCGACCGTGCAGGGCCGCAAGGACCCGATGGGCAACCCCCACTGGGGAATCATGGCCACCACCGGCGCGGTCGACGCGGGCAAGCTGCCCGGCGCGCAGATCGCCGCCCAGATCCGGGTCGACAGGAGCGTGCCGGACGTCGCCGAGTACGTACGCAACACGGCCGCCCGGATCGATCCCGGCATGCGCTTCGTCACCCTCGACTCGGTGGAGCGCGACCGGCAGTACGCCAGCATCCAGACCGGCCTCCAGGTCGGGGCGAGCGTGGTGCTGCTGCTGATCGCCGCCTCGATGCTGGTCTCCCAGCTGGAGCAGTTGCGCGAGCGCAAACGGCTGCTGTCGGTGCTGGTCGCCTTCGGCACCCGGCGTACGACGCTGGGCTGGTCGGTCCTGTGGCAGACCGCCGTCCCCGTGGTCCTCGGCCTGGTGGTCGCGGTCGCGGGCGGGCTCGGTCTCGGCGCGACGCTCACCTGGATGATCGAGAAGAGCGTCTCCGACTGGTGGCTGTTCCTGCCGCTGGCGGGGGCCGGTGCGGGGCTGATCCTGCTGGTGACGGTGTTGTCACTGCCCTCGCTGTGGCGGCTGATGCGGCCGGACGGCCTGCGTACGGAGTAGGGGGTGCCGGTGCGGCTGGGGGAACCCGGCCGCACCGGTCTCCGTTCACTCCCCGGAGGCCGCCACCACCCGCACCGGCAGCGGTTTCATCGCTTCCCGCAGCGCGGCCGCGAACTCCTCGAACTCACCGCCCCGCGCCGACCCGGTCCGCATCGCCAGCGCCACCCGCCGGGTGGGCGCCGGGTCCGCGAAGTACCCGGTGGCCAGCGCCTCGTTGCGGCCGGTCTCCACCGTCACCGCGGTGCGCGGCAGCAGCGTCACGCCGAGCCCGCCCGCGACCAGCTGGACCAGGGTGGAGAGCCCGGCGGCGGTCGTGGTGACCGGTGCGCCCTGGGTGCGGCCCGCCTCACGGCAGATGTCCAGGGCCTGGTCGCGCAGGCAGTGCCCCTCGTCCAGGAGGAGCAGCGGCAGCTCGCGCAGTGCGTCGCGCGGGATGTCGGCCCGGCCGCCGAGCCAGTGGTCCTGCTCCATGACCAGGACGAAGTCCTCGTCGAACAGCGGGATCTCGGTGACGCCGGGCACCCCGAGCGGCACGGCCAGGAGGAGCAGGTCGAGCCGCCCCGCCGCGAGCCCCTCCAGCAGCGAGGAGGTCTGCTCCTCGTGGACCTGGAGGTCGAGGTCCGGGTAGCGGTCATGGACCAGCCGGAGCACGGTCGGCAGGAGATACGGGGCAACGGTCGGGATCACACCGAGCCGGAGGACCCCGGTGAACGGCGCCCGGACCGCCTCGGCCTCCTCCATCAGCGCGGCGACGGCGTCCAGCACCGCCCCGGCCCGCACCGCGAGCCGCTCCCCCGCGGGCGAGAGCAGCACCTTGCGCGTCGTACGCTCGATGAGCTGGACACCCAGTGCCTCCTCCAGGGTGGACACGGCCCCCGAGAGCGCGGGCTGACTCATCCCGATTGCTGCCGCGGCGTCCCGGAAGTGCAGATGCTCCGCCACGGCCGCGAAGGCGCGCAGCTGCGACAGGCTGGGCTGCTTGGCGGTCGGCTTACCGGACTGCTTGGGGCGTATGCCCTGTTTACCCTGGCCCACTGATAGGCACCTCCGATCATCACGACCGAGTGTAGCTATTTCCGCGATCAATGCACTCTGTGCCAAGGTGGAACCCGTCCAACCCTCAGGAAGACCCCTCAAAACGGGAATTCCAGACGTTCCAAGGAGAGCGCGTGCTCACTGTCGGTGACAAGTTCCCCGAGTTCGACCTGACTGCTTGTGTTTCGCTGGAGAGCGGCAAGGAGTTCGAGCAGATCAACCACAAGACCTACGAGGGCAAGTGGAAGATCGTCTTCGCGTGGCCGAAGGACTTCACCTTCGTGTGCCCCACCGAGATCGCCGCTTTCGGCAAGCTGAACGAGGAGTTCGCCGACCGGGACGCCCAGATCCTCGGCTTCTCCGGTGACTCCGAGTTCGTGCACCACGCCTGGCGCAAGGACCACCCGGACCTGACCGACCTGCCCTTCCCGATGCTGGCCGACTCGAAGCACGAGCTCATGCGTGACCTCGGCATCGAGGGCGAGGACGGCTTCGCCCAGCGCGCCGTCTTCATCGTCGACCAGAACAACGAGATCCAGTTCACGATGGTGACCGCCGGTTCCGTGGGCCGTAACCCCAAGGAGGTCCTGCGGGTCCTCGACGCCCTCCAGACCGACGAGCTGTGCCCGTGCAACTGGACCAAGGGCGAGAACACCCTCGACCCGGTCGCGCTCCTCTCGGGCGAGTGAGCTGACAGCGACATGGCTCTCAACGAACTCAAGTCCGCCATACCGGACTTCGCCAAGGACCTGAAGCTGAACCTCGGTTCGGTCATCGGCAACAGCGAGCTCCCGCAGCAGCAGCTGTGGGGCACCGTGCTGGCCTGCGCGATCGCCTCGCGTTCGCCGAAGGTTCTGCGCGAGCTGGAGCCCGAGGCGAAGGCCAACCTCTCCGCCGAGGCCTACGCCGCGGCGAAGTCGGCCGCCGCGATCATGGCGATGAACAACGTCTTCTACCGCACCCGGCACCTGCTGTCGGACCCGGAGTACGGGACGCTCCGCGCGGGTCTGCGGATGAACGTCATCGGCAACCCGGGCGTGGAGAAGGTCGACTTCGAGCTGTGGTCGCTCGCCGTCTCCGCGATCAACGGCTGTGGCCAGTGCCTGGACTCGCACGAGCAGGTGCTGCGCAAGGCCGGCGTGGACCGTGAGACCATCCAGGAAGCCGTCAAGATCGCTTCGGTGATCCAGGCGGTCGGTGTGACCCTCGACGCCGAGGCCGTACTCGCCGAGTAGCCACACCGCACCACCCCTGCGTACGGGAAGAGCCCCGAGGACGACCGACCGTCCTCGGGGCTCTTCTTCGTCTTCTTCCAGGCCCTAGTCCTGCGGCGGCCGGTCGTCGGGGGCGCGTCCTGCCGGGCCCTCCTGGACCTCGCCGCTCCGGGTCTCGCCACTCCGGCTCTCACCGCCCCCGACCTCCGCGCTCCCGGCGGCGGCCCCCGGCGTGGCGTGTGCCGGGCGCATCGACAGGGCGGTGGAACCATGGCGTCCGCCGGTCTCGCCCGGTGAGCCGAAGGAGTCCGGCTGGGCGTACGAGCGCAGATAGCCGACCACCGTGTTGGTCACGGCGACCAGCGGTACGGCCACCACCGCGCCGCCGATGCCCGCGACCAGGCCGCCCGTCGCCACCGCGAGGACCACCGCGAGCGGGTGCACCCGGACCGCGCGGCCGAGGATGAACGGCTGGAGGATGTGGCCCTCGATCTGCTGCACCGCGAGGACCACCACCAGCACCATCAGCGCGGTGAACACGCCCTCGGTGACCAGCGCGACGACCACCGCCAGCGCCCCGGAGACCACGGCGCCGAGCAGCGGGATGAAGGCGAACAGGAAGATGAACACGGCCAGCGGCACCGCGAGCGGCACATTGAGGAAGTAGAGCCCGAGCCCGATGAACACGGCGTCGATCAGGGCGACGAGCACCGTGCCCCGCACATAGGCGGTGAGGGTGCGCCAGGCGCGCGGACCGGCTCCGGCGACCCCGGGCCGGGCCTGGGCGGGCACCAGCTTCAGCGTCCACTGCCAGATGCGCTTGCCGTCGTAGAGCAGGAAGAGCGTCGAGAACATCGCCAGCAGCAGCCCGGTGAGGAACTCCACCATCACCGTGACGCCCTGGAGCCCGGCGGAGGTGATCTCCTCGGTGTTGGTGCCGATGGTGTCGCTGAGGTTCTTGGCGATGTCGTTGATCTGCGACTCGGTGACATGGAACGGGCTGTCCAGCAGCCAGCGCTTCAGTTCGTCGATACCGTCGCGGACCCGGTCGGAGAGCGTGTCCAGGTTGTCCATCACCTGCCAGACCACGAACCAGCCGACCAGCCCGATGATGACGAAGCCCAGCACGGCGGTCACGGCGGTGGCCAGTCCGTGCGGCAGCCCGAACCGCTTGAGCCGGACCACGGTCGGCTGGAGCATCGCGGTGACGAGCAGCGCGGCCGCGAAGGCGAGGACGACCAGCTGCACGGCGCTGATCACCTGCATCAGCACCCAGAGGGTCCCCGCGAGGACGAGCAGCCGCCAGCCCGCCTCGGCCGCGACCCGCATCCCCCACGGAATCACCGCGACCGGATCGGGCTTGGCCGCCACGGAGGGGGCGTACGAGGGCGGCGCGGGCACCTGCCCCGAAGCCGCCTCACTGTCCGCGACGTCGACGGCCGGGTCGCCCGCCACCACGACAGTCCCGGCCACCGCCCCGGCCCCGGAGCGCGGACCGGGCTCCTCCGGATCGTCCGAAGCGGCGGCCTGCGCCCGCTGTCGTTCCAGGCGCGCGCCCAGCTCGGTCAGCTCGGCCCCGAAGCGGCCCAGCCAGCCCGGCAGTTTCGACATGCTCTCGTCCTTCCCCCATCGTGGCTCCCCAGCGCTCTCGGGGCCGCCAGGATGCGACCGTACAACGCGCGAGGCCCCTCACCGTCCTGACGGTGAGGGGCCTCGCAAGGTTGAGTGCGCGGAGAACCCAGTCCGCGCGCTCCTCCCCTAGTACCAGTTGTTGGCCTGCCAGAAGGACCAGGCGCCGCACGGGCTGCCGTAGCGGTTGTCCATGTAGCTGAGGCCCCACTTGATCTGGGTGGCCGGGTTGGTCTGCCAGTCGGCTCCGGCGGAGGACATCTTGTGGCCCGGGAGGGCCTGCATCAGTCCGTACGCGCCGGAGGACGGGTTGACCGCACGGTAGTTCCAGGTCGACTCGTGGTTCACGATGTTGCTGAAGCACTGGAACTGGTCGGCGGGCACCATCTGACGGGCCATCGCCTGCACCTGGGCCACGCTGTACGAACCCTGCGCGGCGAACGAGGAGGCGTCGCGGACGGAGGACCGGCTGGCGCGCTCGGCGGCGTCCTTCTCCTTCTTCGCCTTCTCCGCGGCCCGGCGCTCGGCCTCGGCCTTCTCCTCGGCCGCGGCCTTCTTGGACTTGGCGTCCTTGGCCGCCTGGAGGCGAGCCGACTCCTCGGCCGACTTCTTGGCAGCTGCGTCGGCGGCGGATGCCTGGGCGTCGGCCTGCTGCGTCAGCGAAGCGGTCTGCACCTGGGCCTGCTGGCCCGCGGGGATGTCTGCGAGCAGCGTGGTGTCGGCTGCGGCCGCCTCGAAGTTGTTGTCGTCAGCGGCGGGAGCGCCGCCCGAAGCAACGCCTACGACGGCGCCTACGGTGGTGACCGCGGTGGCAGATGCCACGGCGAACCCCCGGACCGAGATCCGGCTCACATGGTGTCCTTCCAGCATCGCCCGCTTAGGTGACCTCGCGGGCGCAATCGTGCCCCTGGCACTGGCCTCCCTACTGCGTGGGTCACGGGAGGCACGGGCCCGTTGGGCAACCCCAGCGAAAGGGCTGCCGCGTGGTGCTCGCGGGCGGCATACGGACGTCACGTGTTGAGTTGTGTGGTGCGTGGCGCCTCTGGAGGTGCCCAAGTGCCGTATGCGGGGCCTGACGGAAGCAAGACTCTGCCGGACAGGGCCGCCGGGAGGCAATTCTGTGCTGCGTGGGAAAGGTCACACCCCGTTTGGGCCACCGGTTTTGTGGAAATGACGGCGCAGCACAATGCCGCCCGGCTAAGCTGCTTGGCTTGCCGGGCGGCATCAATGGGGCATGCGGGTCAGATCTGACCTTCCTCCAGCATTTCGGTCACCAGCGCGGCGATCCGCGAACGCTCGGACCGCGTGAGCGTGACGTGGGCGAACAGCGGATGCCCCTTCAGCTTCTCGACGACGGCGACGACTCCGTCGTACCGGCCGACCCGGAGGTTGTCCCGCTGGGCGACGTCGTGGGTGAGCACGACACGCGAATTCGTCCCGATCCGGGACAACACGGTCAGCAGGACGTTCCGTTCGAGCGACTGCGCCTCGTCCACGATCACGAACGCGTCGTGCAGCGAGCGGCCTCGGATATGGGTGAGCGGCAGGACCTCCAGCATCCCGCGCCCGAGCACCTCCTCGATGACCTCGCGTCCGGCGACCGCCGAGAGCGTGTCGAAGACGGCCTGCGCCCAGGGGCTCATCTTCTCGGCCTCGCTGCCGGGGAGATAACCGAGCTCCTGCCCGCCCACCGCGTACAGCGGCCGGAAGACCATCACCTTCTTGTGCTGCCGGCGCTCCAGGACCGCCTCCAGGCCCGCGCAGAGCGCCAGCGCCGACTTGCCGGTGCCGGCCCGGCCGCCCAGCGAGACGATGCCGACGTCGCCGTCGAGCAGCAGGTCGAGGGCGATCCGCTGCTCGGCGCTGCGGCCGTGGATTCCGAAGGCATCCCGGTCGCCCCGCACGAGCCGTACGTTGCCGTCGGCCGTCACCCGGCCGAGCGCCTTGCCGCGCTCGGACTGGAGGACCAGGCCGGTATGGACGGGCAGGTCGGCGGCCTCGGGGACGTACAGCCTCTCCTCACCGAACAGCAGGTCGACCTGCTCACCGGAAAGGGACAGTTCACCCATTCCGGTCCAGCCGGAGTCGGTGATGGCGAGCTCCGCGCGGTACTCCTCGGCGAGGAGGCCGACGGAGGACGCCTTGATGCGCAGCGGCAGATCCTTGGAGACGACCGTGACGTCGAACCCCTCGGCCTGGAGGTTGCGTGCGACCGCGAGAATCCGTGAGTCGTTGTCCCCCAACCGGTAGCCGGCGGGCAGGACACCGGGATCGGAGTGGTTGAGTTCGACACGGAGCGTCCCGCCCAGATCCCCGAGCGGGATCGGGGCGTCCAGCCGGCCGTACCGGACCCGGAAGTCGTCCAGCAGACGCAGGGCCTGCCGGGCGAAGTAGCCGAGTTCGGGATGGTGCCGTTTGGCCTCCAGCTCCGTGACCACCACGATCGGCAGCACGACTTCGTGCTCGTCGAAGCGGGCCATCGCGCCTGGGTCGGCCAGCAGGACGCTGGTGTCGAGAACATAGGTGCGCCGGTCGGGCATGCGGCGCTTAGTGCTGGTCACCACGGAAGGACGTACCCCCTCGGACGAGGTCGGGGAGTGCGACGGACGGTCGCGGAGCTTCCCGAAGGGAGAGGACGGACCGGGTTCTGGCCCCCGTGCGCGGGCCGAACCACGGCCTCCGCGTCGGCCGCACGCTGTGTACGGTCCTTCGTGTGCAAAGGGCCTCCCGGGCGAGCGGGCTGGGTGCCGCTCACTTGGATGCGACATCCGCCTGGTTGATGACCGGATGTCGCCCTGTCAGAGGTATTCCCTTCATCCCGGGAAGCCATGCCGCCGCATATGACACGGTGTGGAGAAGTCCCGGTGGACGCGCGATGACTCCCCTCTATATAGGGGAGTCGTCCCTGTGGGCCGTTCAGGCGCCGTAGCGCCGGTGGCGGGCGGCGTAGTCGCGCAGGGCCCGCAGGAAGTCGACCTTGCGGAAGGCGGGCCAGAAGACCTCGCAGAAGTAGTACTCCGAGTGGGCGCTCTGCCAGAGCATGAAGCCGGAGAGCCGCTGTTCGCCGCTCGTCCGGATCACCAGGTCGGGATCGGGCTGGCCGCGGGTGTAGAGGTGCTCGGAGATCAGGTCGGTGGAGACGACCTCGGCCAGCTCCTCGAAGGTGGTGCCCTTCGCCGAGTGCTCCAGGAGCAGGGAGCGCACCGCGTCCGCGATCTCCTGGCGGCCGCCGTAGCCGACGGCGACGTTCACGATTATCCCGTCGATGCCGGACGTCGACTCCTCGGCCTCCTTGAGCACCGTCTGCGTCTCCGGCGGGAGCAGATCGAGCGTGCCGACGTGGTGGACGCGCCAGCGCCCGTCCGCGGCGAGATTGCGCACGGTGTTCTCGATGATGCGCAGCAGCGGCTTCAGCTCGTGCTCGGGCCGGTCGAAGTTGTCCGTGGACAGCATCCAGAGGGTGACGACCTCGACATCGGTCTCGGTGCACCAGCCGAGCAGCTCGGAGATCTTGTCCGCACCGGCCTGGTGGCCCTGCACGGCCGATCCGCCGGAGGCCTTGGCCCACCGCCGGTTGCCGTCGAGGATGACCCCGATGTGCTTCGGCACCTGGTCGTGGTCCAGGCGGCCTTCCACCCGGCGCGCGTAGAGCCTGTACACCAGGTCGCGGAAGTTCACTGCGTTCACCCTCTCGGTTCCGTGCGGGCCCGGGGCCCGCCCTCCCCGTCGCCGGGGGTCCGGGGGCCACCCCCGCGGGGAGCGCTGCACGGTCCGCACGTGCGCGGGCATGAGCCGCGCCGCACATCGGCATTCCCCGAAGCCGCCACATTACTGCGATCGGGTCACGGGGGCCCAACCCGGCCTGTCACAAGTCCGTGATAAGGAGAGAAACGTGACTGATTACCTCTCCCCCGACCTGTATTACCGCGCCGACGGTTCGCGCTACGACTCCATGGAGTACCGCCGCAGCGGGCGCAGTGGCCTCAAGCTGCCCGCCCTGTCGCTGGGCCTGTGGCACAACTTCGGCGACGACCGGACCCTGGACTCCCAGCGGGCGATCCTGCGCCGCGCCTTCGATCTGGGGGTCACCCACTTCGACCTGGCCAACAACTACGGCCCGCCGCCCGGCTCGGCCGAGCTGAACTTCGGCAAGCTCTTCGCCCAGGACTTCGCCCGATACCGGGATGAACTGGTCATTTCGACCAAGGCCGGATATCTGATGCACCCCGGCCCCTACGGCGAATGGGGCTCCCGGAAGTACCTGCTGTCCTCGCTCGACGCCTCCCTCAAGCGGATGGGCGTCGACTACGTCGATGTCTTCTACTCGCACCGCTTCGACCCGCAGACCCCGCTGGAGGAGACGATGGGCGCCCTGGCGTCCGCCGTGCAGCAGGGCAAGGCGCTGTACGTGGGCGTCTCCTCGTACAACGCGGAGCAGACCGCCGAGGCGGCCGGGCTGCTGAGGGAGATGGGCGTCCCGGCCCTGATCCACCAGCCGTCCTACTCCATGATCAACCGCTGGATCGAGGACGACGGCCTGCTCGACACCCTGGAGGCAGCGGGCATGGGCTGCATCTCCTTCGTGCCCCTCGCGCAGGGCCTGCTCACGAACAAGTACCTGAAGGGCATCCCGGAGGGCTCGCGCGCCACCCAGGGCAAGTCCCTGGATCCGGGCCTGCTCTCCGACGAGGTGGTCCGCCGCCTCAACGGGCTCAACGACATCGCGCGGAGCCGGGGCCAGTCGCTCGCCCAGCTCGCCATCGCATGGGTGCTGCGCGACAGCCGGATGACCTCGGCGCTGATCGGCGCGTCGAGCGTGAAGCAGCTGGAGGAGAACGTCGCGGCACTGGCGGGCCCGGCGCTGACCGCCGAGGAGCTGAAGGAGATCGACACCTTCGCCGTGGACACGGCGGGTACGAACATCTGGGCCGGGCGCGGCTGACGCTTGGTCAACGGGGCCGCCGCAGAAGGGGGCTTCCGTGGAAAGGAAAAAACGGGCCGGTCCGTGGGGGGGGATACGGACCGGCCCGAGGGGGGGTTTCCACCATAACCCTTCGTAAGTGATATCGCGCGCCACGCCACTCCACAATTACTCTCCGGATTCGCCGGACTCCCTTCCGAGCACGGCGTACGCACCCCGGTGCCTGCACTTCCCGGGGCAGGTTGAGGACAGATCCTGACCGGAAGGGGCTCTACGTTCGAGGTATGACGACACGAGCCCGTACGACCGCGACCGTGAGCTGGCCCGAGGCGAACGCCCGGCGGCTGGCCCGCCAGCACCTGACCACTCCCGCCCCCTCCGCGTCTGCCTCCGCCTCCCCGGCGGAGGCGGTCGGCGCGATGCTCGGCGCGCATGCCCAGGTGCTGTCGGCGGCCGAGCTGTCGGTGGGGCTGCGGGGCGACGGACTGACCCGTACGGACGTGCGTGCGGCGCTGTGGGCGGAGGGGGCCGGTGAGTCCGGGCGGGCCACCCTGGTGAAGACGTTCGGGCCGCGCGGCACGGTGCATCTCCTGCCCGTGGCGGACCTGCCCCTGTGGACCGGCGCCCTGTCCGCCGTACCGACGGGCCCGAACCTCTTCTCCAAGGGCGCCCGGATGACCCCGGACCAGGTGGAGGCGGTCGTCGCGGCGGTCGGGGACGCGTTGCAGGGGGCGGAGCTCACGGTCGACGAGCTCTCCGACGAGGTCGTCGCGCGGACCGGCCCGTGGGCCGGGGACCTGGTGATGCCCGCCTTTCAGACGATGTGGCCGCGCTGGCGGCAGGTCCTGCACCTGGCGGGCCACCGGGGTGCCCTCGCCTACGCCCCGAACCGGGGCCGGAAGGCGACGTACACCAACCCCGGGTGCACCCCGATGCCCGGCCCCGCGGCGCTGGCGGCCCTGGTCGAGCGGTACCTGTACGCGTACGGGCCCGCGACCCCCGCCCACTTCGCCCGGTGGCTCGCCGCTCCGAAGCGCTGGGCGTCCGAGCAGTTCGCCGCGTCGGCCGCGTCGGGGGCGATCGAGGAGGTGGGGTTCGCGGACGAGGGGTCAGCCTGGGTGGTGGCGGGCGATACGGACTTCCCGGACGAGCCGGTGCGAGGCGTGCGGCTGCTCCCGTATTTCGACGCGTTCACGATCGCCTCGCACCCCCGGGAGCGGCTGTTTCCCGGCGCCGCGTACGAGCGGGCGCTCGGCGGCGGGCAGGCGGGGAACTACCCGGTGCTGCTGGTGGACGGCACGGTGGCCGGGGTCTGGCACCAGCGCCGCTCGGGCCGCCGGATCGCGGTGACGGTGGAACCCCTGAAGCCGCTGACGGCGCCCCGGCTGCGGGACCTGGAGGAGCAGGTGGAGCGGGTGGCCGCGATCACGGAGGGAACGGCGGAGCTGACGGTGGGTACGGTGACGGTGGGCCCGCACGCTTAGGGATGTGGGAGGGGTGCGGGGGCGGCGTACGGATCGTGCGTACAGGCCTCCCGCGGATCAGGGGCGGCTCCCTGCGGACCAGGGGTGCTGGTCGAAGCGGACCGCCATCGTCTCCCCGGCCTCGACCACGAAGTCCCCTTCCTGGCAACGGATCACGGCCTGCACCACCTCCCCGTTCGCGTGCCTGCGCTCCCGGGTGCCGACGACCGTCCAGGCTCCCCCGTACGGCACGGGCGGTAACAGGGCGGGCGGGGCGTGCTGCCACTGGCTCGCCGGTACGCACCAGTCGGGCAGCCGGGGCCAGGCGCCTGGGGTGACCCGGAGCGTCCCGTCGGAGGCACAGGTCAGCAGCACGGACTGGCCCTCCGCGAGCACGAACTCGACGGCCTCCGGCTCACCCGCGCGGCCCTCGGGCCGGTAGTAGACCCCGAGGACGGCGGTGATCCGGGACCCCGTGAGCCAGTCGGCGTTGCCGTGCCGCGGCCGACCGGTCGGCGCCGCACGGTCCTCCCGCTCCAAGGGCATGGCCGCTCCCCCTCCTTCGCTTCGCCGTGTGTTCTCCCGTCGAGTAGGACGGCGGCACCCGCGATCCCGTTGCCTCCGGGGCAGGAGTGAACTGGCGTCCGGGGTAAGCAGGTTGACCGGGAGGCGGCCTCCCGGTCCGGTCACCGACCGTATCCCGGACCGGTCACCCCGGCTTGCGGGCCTCGATCAGGAAGCGGGTCGTGCGGGCGAGGAAGGGCCCCTCGTCCTCGATCTTGCGGTGCAGGGCGGCGAGTTGGGGCAGGTACGCCTCGACGGTGAACCCGGGCACCATCCAGATCACCTTGCGCAGGAAGTAGACGACCGCGCCGATGTCGAAGAACTCGGTGCGCAGGCTCTCGGCCCGCAGGTCCACCACCTCAAGACCTGCCGCCGTCGCGGCGGCGCGCGCTTCCTCGGGGTCACGGGCCCGGCGCACCTCGGGCGACTGCGGGCCGAGGAAGAACTCGACGAGCTCGAAGACGCTCGCCGGTCCGACCTGCTGCGAGAAGTACGTACCGCCGGGGGCCAGGACGCGGGCGATCTCCGCCCACCAGGTGGTCACCGGATGACGGCTGACGACGAGGTCGAAGGCGGCGTCGCCGAAGGGCAGCGGCGGTTCGTCCTCGTCCGCGACGACAACCGCGCCCAGCGGATGCAGGAGCGCGGTGGCGCGGGCGATGTTCGGCGGCCAGGCCTCGGTGGCCACGGTCACCGGCGGAAGCTTCGGTGCGGCGGCCAGCACCTCGCCGCCCCCGGTCTGGAGGTCGAGCGCGGCACGGGCCCGGCCGAGCCGGTCGGCCATCGCGCGGGCGTACCCCCAGGAGGGTCGCTGCTCGGTGGCCCGCCCGTCGAGCCAGGAGAAGTCCCAGCCGTCGACGGAGACGGCGGCCGCCTCGGCGACCAGGGCCTCGAACCGGTCGCGGGAGGCGGTGGAGGAAAACGGGAGGGGGGTGGATTCTTCGGGCATAGGGGAATCGTGTCAGGTGGGGCAGAGGTGGGCGAAGGGATTCCGGGCCGGGCCCGCGACGACCGGACGGCGCCCGCGGACGGCCGTGGCCCCCGGACGAGCGGGCGCGCGCCGGACCTGGCGCACGTCCCCGCTCGGGCGTCAGGCGGCGAGGGCTCCGAGCAGCAGCCCGGTCAGCGCCCCGGCGATCATGAACGGGCCGAACGGGATGCCCGTCCTGCGCCCCGCCCGGCGCAGGATCACCAGCCCCAGTCCGTACGCCGCCCCGAACAGGAACCCGGCGAACCCGCCGACGAACAGCACCGCCCAGCCGTACCAGCCGAGCGCCACGCCCAGGGCGAGGGCCAGCTTCACGTCACCGAAGCCCATGCCGTTCGGGTTGATCAGGAAGAGCAGGAAGTAGAAACCGCCCAGGGCCAGACCGCCCAGCAGCCCGGAGGTCCAGGAACCCGCGTGTCCGGGGAGCAGGGCCGCGCCGCCGAGCAGCAGGACGGCCGCACCGGCCAGGGGCAGGGTCAGCGGGTCGGGGAGCCGGTGGACGCGCCGGTCGACGACGGCGAGGAGCACGGCGACGGGGGCCAGCGCCAGCCACCCGAGCAACTCGGGCCGTTCCCCGGTGGCGGCGGCGAGCACGACACAGGCGAGCACGGTGACCAGGGGGGCGAGGACGCCGGGGGCGTAGGAGGCGTAGGGCGTACGAGGAGGCGGACGGGTGCCGGGGGCGGGACGGATGCCGTCCGCATCGGTGCCGACCGCCTCGATGCCGTCCGTGTCGGCGTCGGCGGGTGCTCCCGGGGCCGTGGCGCAGGGCGTGCAGCGGGCCGGGCCGAGCCAGCCGCCCGCCGGCCCGGTGAGCGGATGACCGGCGGGGCACGCGGTACGCCAGGGCTCCTCCGGCTCGACGGCGAACCGGTAGGCGGCACGCGGGATCAGCAGTCCGGTGGCGGCACCCCAGACAGCGGCGAGGGCGAGCAGCGCGACGTCCACGGGGCGACCCTAATCCCGGTTGCCGCCAGGGGTCTTGGGCCCGGGGACCCATGCGTGGCCTTGGGGGCCCATGCGTGGCCGTGAGGACCCCGCGCGGGGCCGCCGGGGGCTACGGTCGGTGCCCATGTGGACAAGGACATGGCGCGACGGAGACGGAACGCTCACGGTCGGCGCGGACTCCGGCGAGGGGCCCCGGGAGGTGCCGCTGCGGATAGCGGCCTCGTACCGGGCACGCACCCGGGGGCTGCTCGGGCGGGACGGGATCGAGGGGGCGCTGATGCTCACCCCGTGCGGGAGTGTGCACACCTTCCGGATGCGGTTTCCCATCGATGTGGCTTACCTGGACCGGAAGTTCAGGGTGCTGGCGGTCCGCACGATGAAGCCGGGCCGCCTGGGGCTGCCCCGGCTGCGGGCCCGGCACGTGGTGGAGGCGGAGGCCGGGATGATGGAGCGGTGGGGGGTACGCCCGGGCGTACGGGTGGAGCTGCGGGCGGCGGGCACCCCGTAGCCGTAGGGCGGGCCGGGGCGGCCTACGGCGGGCCCGCGCCGAGCAGGGTCCAGGCTCCGTAACCGGCCGACAGACAGGCGAGCACGGCGAGCACCGCTGCCGCGCGCCCGGTCGTCCGCAGCCGCAGCAGGGCGACGGCGGGCGGCAGGAGCAGCGGGAACGCGGGCATCATCAGCCGCGGCCGGGAGCCGAAGTACCCGGCGCCGATCAGCGAGATGACGACGATCGCGAGGGTGTAGACGAGGACGGGGAGCGGCTGTCGCTGTCGTACGCAGAGCACCACGAGCCACCCGAGCAGCCCGAGCGCCGCGCACAACCCGAGGGCGGCGGGCCACGGGAGACCGGCGATGAAGGAGGCGAGGGCGCGGCCGCCGTCGATGTTGTTGCCCCACTGCGCCTGGACGTCGAAGTACGCGAACGGGCTGCCTTCTCGTACGGCCACGAACACGACGTACGCCAGCCAGCCCAGCGGGGCGAGCGCCACGCCCGCGATCATCCGGCCGTTACGGCGGAGGACCGGACCGGCACCGCGTCCGGCACGGGCTCCGGTACGGCACTCCCGTACGAGGGTGACGGCGGCGGTGATCGCCAGGGCCGCGATGAGGGCGGCCGCCGACGGCCGGGTGAGCCCCGCCAGTACGCACAGGGCACCGGCCGCGATCCAGCGGCCGGTGAGGACGGCGTACAGCGCCCAGGCGGCCAGCGCGGTGAAGAGCGTCTCGGTGTACGCCATCGACTGGACGAACGCCGTCGGATACACCCCCCACAGCGCTGCCAGCACCACCCCCGTACGCCGCCCGTGCAGGTGCGCGCCGACGGCGAAGATGCCCCAGGCGGCGAGCAGCCCGGCCGTCCAGGCGACCAGGAGCCCGGCGCCGCCGGGGGTGAGCGGAGTCACCTCGGAGATGCCGCGTTCCAGGGCGGGGAGGAGGGGAAAGAAGGCCAGGTCGGAGTGGAGGGCGCCGTCCGGGAGCGTGACGGTGTACCCGTATCCGTCCTCGGCGATGCGCTGATACCAGACGGAGTCCCAGCGTCCGCTGAGCCGCGTGAGGGCGTCCTTCCCGGTGGCCGAAGCGGCTGCCCAGAGGACCAGGAGCCCCAGGGCCCGCACGGCGGCGTAGACCGCGAGGGCGGGCGCGGCGGCCCGGAGCGCTGCGGCGGCGCGGGGCCCGGGGGCGAGGGGCCCGGGAGCGGGGGGCCTCGGGGCCGGGGCGTCGGGCGTCCGGGGACGGAGCTGGTTGTCGGACATACGGCCGATTATGACGCCGATGTCGGACACTCCTGGACGGCGGAAGGCCGGGCGCGCGAGGCGGGGTGCTGAGGGTCACACACCGGGCACCGCGTGCCCGAACACCTTCCACGGCGAGATCTCCACCGCGTCCATGACAGCCAGCTGGGGATGGCGGGCCGCCGTCTCGCCGCGTACGGCGACGGCGTCGGGCCAGGCTTCGAGGTGGGCGGTGCCGTCGATGACGACACCGTCCCAGTCGGTGGCGCCGGTCGCGCCGCTCCGGTCGACGACGAAGCCGATGCAGAGCACGGACGCCCGGCCGATCGTCCGCCGGATGGCGTTCACCGCGTGCTCCCGCTGCGGTGCGGGCAGCTCGCCGACGGAGAACTCGACGGCGACGACACCGGCCCGCGCCCGCCGGATGCGCACCAGGAGGTCGAGGTCCCCGTCCGCCCACAACCGGAAGCCGACCTCCTGAAGCCGCTGGAGCCCGGCGACGGACAGCAGCTGTTCACGCGTGACCGGCGAACGCGCGCCGGAGGACGGGGAGTCGAGGCTGACGAGGACGACGCGGCCGGTCACCGGGTGCGCCGGACGGAGCCCCTCCGCCTCCAGGTCCCCCAGGAGCGTCCGGGCGTCCGGCCGGGACCAGCCCAGGTGGTACGAGTAGAAGAATCCGGCGCTCATCGACGCCCCACCCCATCACACGTCATCACGGTGTCGTGGTCGGCGACCACCGGCACCACCGAGCGTACTGAGCGGCGGCCGGGGTGGCGTGGGCCCCCGGACCCACGGGCGGCCCAAAAGCGGAGCAACCGGCGAACGATCGGCACAACCAGCGTCTGTTTCCCGGGACTTGGGCCCACCTTTGGGACCGGGGGCCCGGGCCGCCGCAGCCTTCCGGCCGTACGCTCTCGACCGTCGGGCAACATGCGCGGGGGCGGATCCGGGTTCGGGTTTCACGCCCAGGGAGAGGGTGCGGTGTGAGCGGTGGCGGCGGTGACGGACGCGGCGGAGGCGGTGGCTCTGTTGCGCACGGCCAACAGGACGGCCGGCTCTTCGTGTTGACGCGGAGCTGGGTGGCGGGCGCGCTCGTCTATCTCACCGCCGGGCTGCTGGTGAGCCGGATTCTGCTCGGCCTGCTGGGCACCGAGGCCAGGTTGGACACCTTCGGCTGGCGGCTGGCCCTGATCCACCTGCCCGCGCTCGCCGTGACGCTGCTGACGGTCCTGGCCGCGGCCCGCGTGCTCCCCGACGAGTACCGCGCGTCCTCCCGCCCGCTGTATCTGCTCGCCACCCTCGCCGTACCGCTGGGCGGGCTGCTGTACGGCTTCGCCGTCTCGTGGGACGTGGTGGGGATCGAGGGGGTCCTCATGCCCGCGGTGTCGCTGGCGGCGGGGGCGGCGTCCGGGGTGGCGGTCGACCGGCTGATGGCGGAACGCGCCACCCGGCCCCCGCCTCCGCCGCCGTCGTACTCGTACAACTGGCGTGACGGCGGCGCGACGGCGATGGAGTACCTGGGCGTCGTCGTCCTCGTCGTGCTGCTGATCGGCGCGATGGCGATGGCCGGGGCAGGCGGGCAGATCGGCGAGCGCATCCGGTGCGCGGTCACCTCCCTGGCGGGCGGCTCGTGCGGCGGGGGCGGCCAGGACCCCGAGGCGCGGCCGAGGACGGACGCGGACTACGAGCCGAAGATGTGCCAGATCTCCTCCGTCTCCGACACCGCGGGGGGCAAGGTCAGGATCGGCTGGTTCGAGTGGGGCCAGGAGTACGGCTTCCAGCAGAAGGTCTCCCAGGCGAACACCGATGTGAACGGGGACGGCAAGGTCGACGGCAACGACAAGATCGTCTCCATGACCTTCACGGACGCGGCCTCCGCCGGGGTCACCGCCAGTACGCCCGGCGTCAAGCTCGGGAGCCTCGGCAAGGCGGATGTCGACATCGGCGGCGGCATCAAGATCACCAACGGTGACACCTGGATCTTCGCGAGCGAGGAAGAGGCTCAGCGGATGCGGGACGACATCGAGGAAATGAAGATGTGGGAGACCTCCACGAAGCACAGCGGGGCGTACGGCGGGGGCTGGTACTCCGCGATGAAGTGGGGGGAGAAGAAGGAGGAGGTCGAGCGGAAGATCGGCGACAAGAAGATCTCCTACTCGACCATCGGACTGGACGCCTACGCCGACGGCGGCCTGTCCGTCAAGGGCGGCGACGAGGACGAGCTGGGCGCCAAGCTGGGCGGCAAGGCGAAGTTCTCGCCCGAGGTGACGATCACCAAGGACGACGTGAACGGCAACGAGTCGTACACGTACACCGCCAAGCTCGAACTGGAGGGCAAGGCCATCGGGGACGTGGGCCCGGTCAAGGGGACCGTGGGCGCCAAGCAGAACCGCACCGGTGCCATCACCGTCACCCGCGACCAGAGGACCGGGAAGATCGTCCGTATCGACATGACGCAGACCGTGGAGAACGGTTCGGCGTCCGGCAAGGTCGAGGTGGGCGGCGACAACGGAGAGAGCGGCCAGGACAAGCGCGGCGGCAAGGGCAGCACATCCGACTCCTCAAGCGAGACCGGTGTCGACGTGGTGACGAACTCGATCGTCTTCGGCAAGGAGACGGACGCGGCGACCGAGGCCGAGCGCGCGATCGCCGAACAGTGGCTGGACGGCTCCGGCAACAACACCGCCCCGTTCGAGTACCTCTTCGGCGACCGGGGCATGGACACCCGCCCGCAGGGCGACGATCCCTTCCGGCAGCTGATGTTCGAGGACGGCCTGTCGAGCACGATGCGGTATCTCGGCGAGAGCGACGCCCAGGAGTTCGGCTTCGAGATCTCGCTCGGGATGAGCCTCGGCTTCTCCCTCTCCTCCGAGGAGAAGAAGGAGACACTGACGGACGCACGGTTCCTCGGGGCCCCGCAGGGCGACCGGCGCACGTATCTTCCGTACAGCTACTGCGCGAACTGACCGAAGGGGCGTGAGGGCGATGAGGACCAGGACGCGGAGGACCCGGGTGCGCGGGATGGCGGTGGCCGTCCTGGGGGCGGCCCTGCTGCTCACCGGGTGCGGCGGCGACGGCGGAGAGGGCACGGCCCAGGTGCCCGAGGGCTGGGGCACGCTGGACACCGGGAGCCTCAGCGTCGGCTACCCGAAGAAGGACGGGTACGCCGAGCAGCCGGCGGCCGAGCGCGCGAAGAGCAACGCCGCAGTCGCGCTCAAGGAGGAGAAGGGCATCCGTACCGGCATGGTCTCGGTCCAGCTGGACTTCGCCACCGGCGTGCGCGACGCGGCCGGGGCGGCGGCGGCCGCGGGCGCGGGCATCGGCCTGGGCTCCACCCGCAAGGCCACGGAGGACGTACGCCTCGCGGGCCCGGCGAGCGCCGGTGAGGCCCGCGATGCCCGTCGGATCGACTACGACTTCACGGCGGACGGCCGCGAGTCCACCCCGAACGCCGGTACACCGATGACGGGGGTCCTGGTCGCCGGGGTGGACTCGAAGGGCGTGCCGTTCGTGGTCCGTCTCAACGCGGTGAAGGACGCGGTGAGCGGGGAGGAGCTGGACGCGTTCGTGGAGTCGATCACGGTGAAGTAGGCCCTGCACGCACCGCGTTGGGGCGCGCAGGGCCGGGCCGGGGCTACTTCCTGGGGTGGCGTTCGCCCAGGCGGGCCTCCTGCTCGCCGCCGACGTTGTCACGGACGCCCTGGAGCAGGAAGCCGATGTACTGGAGGTCGTCGAGCAGCTGCTCGTAGCTCGCCTGCGCCTGGATGTCGCGGAACTCGATGCGGCGGTGCGCGGCCTCCGTGTCCTCACCCATGTGCTCCAGGTTCACGGCCTGGTAGTGCAGCCGGTCCTCGGGGTGGGCGTCCACCTTCTCCCGAAGGTGCTGGGGGGCGTTCGCGTGCAGGGGGAGGTTCACCATGTGGGCCTGGAGCTCCCCGATCGCCTGCGGCAGATGCGTCCTTCCGCTCCGCGCGTCGGCGAGGATGCGGTCGAGGAGGTTCCGCACGGCGGGCAGGTGGTCCTGGGGCAGGCTTCCGGTCCAGGGTGCGTTCACCACATCCGTCTCTCGCGGATCGGCGCCGAATTTCGCCACCCAGTTCTCCCAGTTGTCCTCCCATTCCCGCATGGACTGGACGAACAGCTCGACGCTCCCGCCGAACGCCGAGGCACTGTCCACGGAGATGTGGCCGCCGCCACCGGCGATGCTCTGGTCCACGCGCAGGCCGGAGGCCTGGGCACCGCCGAATATGTGATTCTTGATGATGGTGCGCACGTGGGGGTCGCGCATGCTGCTGACCGAGGTCGGGTCGGTCCGCGTCTCCAGGCACGCATCGTCCATGGTGATCTCCCACCACCACCGGGTGTTGCCCTGGGAATACGTGAATCGCTTCCCGGCCTGGTCCTTCACGGTGACATCACTCACCGTCATGGTGAACCCGTTCGGCGGGGCGGTGCCCTGCACGTGCGCGGTCCAGGCGTTCATCTTGTTTCGGGCGTAGGTGATCGCGGCCCTGGCGTTGGCGTCCGCCTGCCCGGTCAGTCCACCGATGTCCACGCGCAGCGGGTTGCCGCCGGCGATCCCGTTGAGGGTGTCGTCCGTGAACGTGAACTCGGTTCCGATGACGCTTCCCGGCAGCGGATTGGCATAGTCCGGATCTTCCCTGACCTTGGCCGCCGTCGCGCACTCCTCCTCCATGATGTTCAGGTACCTCACCACCGTGTTGAGCTCCTGGTCACTGACCTCGGCGTTACCGTTGGACACGGCCCGGGACAGGATCTCGGGAAGGTTGTCCTGGGACGCCGTGCCCATCTGCCGAAGAACGCGCACCTTGGCCTTCTGCTCGACCGGCGCCGCCGCTTCCATGCCCAGCACCACACGCGTGTACTGGGTCACGATTCCCGCGTAGTTGTTCCTGATGTACTCCCGGGCGGTCTGCGCCCAGTCGGCAGGAGCGTTGTCACCGGCGAAGGGCCGGTGGAACCGCTGAACCGCTATGGCAGCGGCGTGCGCGGGGGCCGGGGCGGGGGCCTGCTGGACGGAGGCGGGCTCGTGCCCGGCAAGGGCCGGGGCCTGCTGGACGGAGGCGGGCTCGTGCCGGTCCGGTGCGCGGCTCGCGCCACCCGGGCGGGAGAGGGCGCGGCGGGCGTTGGCCTCGGCTTCGCGTTCGAACCGGTCGGAGGGATCACTCACGGAGACCCCGTCGCCCTGATCGGTCCCGGACACCGGCCCCCGCCGCTGCTGGATCACATGGGTCAGCTCGTGCGCCAGAGTGTGCCGGTCACCGCCGCCTTCTCCGATGACGACATGACTGCCGGAGGTGTAGGCGCGGGCCCCCATGTCCGCGGCGGTGGCCTTCGCGGCGGCGTCGGTGTGAACCCGCACGTCGGAGAAGTCGGCGCCCAGCCGGGATTCCATGTCGCTGCGGGTCGCGTCGTCCAACGGCCGTCCGGGCGCACGCAGTACGTCGTGGACGGCGGCACGCTGCACAGGAGCGGCCCGGTCGCCTTGGTGGCCGCACCCGGCGGAGTGCTGGTGCTGCTCCTCACCACGGTCCTGATCCTGGGCCTGGCCCTGGGCCCAAGGGTGGCCCGCATCGCGCAACATCTGGACGACGGCAGCGTTACCCGCGCGGGCCTGTAAGGCCGCCAGACCGGACGTTGCTGTCGCCGCCGCCTGCTCTTGGGACGCGAACTGAGCCCGCGCCTGGCGTCGACCGGACCCCGCGGCGGCTTTGCCGGGCTCGTTGTGCAGATGGGAGTGGGTCATCTCTACTGCCTTCGGGACGGCGACGTTCGCGCGGCGTCGGATACAGGACGATCAGCTAGCAGGGGATATCAACTCGATACCAGGAATATGCGCGTGTACCGGAGAGTATCGAGTGTCAAACTATCGTGCGACTTACGTTGGTCCGCCGACAGTCGGCCGCCGGCCCGGGACATGGCGAACGACGAGGGCGTCACCCATCGCCTGACGCTTCGTTGGATTCGGTGGATTCGGTGGATTCGGTGGATTGGCACCCACGACCGGCATCATGCCGCCCGGACATCCCGTCACATGAGAGAGCCGCTAAGCCTTGATCGGTGCGGCCGACCTGGCGGCCTGCTCGATCCTCGCGCAGTACGCCGCACGGGCTTCGTCGTCGATCGGCTTCTCGTGTTCGGCGCGCAACCCGGTCCGCCCGTCGAGGCCCTCGCGCAGGATATCCGCGTGCCCGGTATGCCGGATGGACTCGCCGAGGACATGGACCATGATGGCGAACAGGTTCGTACTGGCCCAAGCCTCCGGCCACCACGGCACGTGGCCGGGGGCGTCGAGGGGCAGTTCGTTGATCGTCGCGTCCGAGTGTTCCCACGTGCGCCGGTAGAACCCGACGATCTGATCGCGGGTCTCGCCCTCGGTCGCCCACAGGTCGCTGCCGTTGGAGTCCTGCCACCGGGGCAGCGGTTCCGGGGAAGGGCGGTCGAAGACCTCACCGAAGTACCTGGCCTCGACGGTGGCCACGTGCTTGACCAGGCCGAGGAGGTTGGTCCCGGTCGCTGTCAGGGGTCTGCGGGCGTCGTATTCGGACAATCCGTCGAGTTTCCAGAGCAGCGCCTGACGATCCCGCCGCAGTCTCCCGTACAGGTTGTCTTTCGCGAATTCATCGATCACGCGCCACGAGCCTGCCATGGGCTGCTCGTTGGCTCAAGATCCCGTACGTGGCCCGCAACGGCTTGCAGAGCCGAAGCCTGGCCATGGCCGCGGCCCTGACCTGCTACAGCCTGACCTGCTGGAAGAAGTTCGCGAAACCTGGCACATGAGACAACTTCCATGAGGTCGCCCCTTCGCGCGTACCGGACCGTGAGGCGGCGGTAGCCGAAGAGCCAGGCAACCGCCGTCTCGGTCAGGCGCTCGCCGGACTACGTACGGGGGTGAGCCCGCGAGTCCGCAGCGGCGCGGCGGCGCGGCGGCGCGGCGGGCAAGCTTCGCCCGACCGCCGCGCTCCACGGGTCGCCCAGCGGGTCCTGCTCGCCCAGAGACGAACTCAGGGCCGGAGGGAGGAAGACGACACCCCTCCCATCACCTCCGTACCTCGTCCTCTACGAACACCCCTTCATTACGCTCCCCGCTCTGGTGCCTGGAAGCCGCCGATCTTCTGCTCAAGCAGTTCGGCCAGACGCAAAGGGGTACGGTCCTCGAACATCGGGCCGATGAGTTGCACTCCCACCGGCAGGCCCTCCGGGGATCGGCCCGCCGGGATGGCGGTGGAAGGCAGACCGGGCATAGTGGCCAGGCCTGCCCAGACGAGTTGGTCGAAGTACGGGTACTCGATGCCGTCGATGTCGATACGGCGTTGCCTCGGGTCGGGGTGGTGGTCGTGCGGGAACGCCGGAGTGGGCGTGACGGGACAGACCACGGCGTCGAACTCGGCGAAAAGCTGCCGCCAGCCGTGGCGGTGGAACTCGCGACGGTTGTCCACCTCGATCCAGTCGCGGTGACTGAGCACCATGCCGCGCAGCCGCACCGCGTCGAGGCTGTGGTCATCGGTGCTCAGTCCGGCGGCCTGGGAGCGCAGTTGTTCGTACGACTCGACAGGAAACCGTGCGACGGAGCCCGCGACCAGCAACTGCATGTAGATCGTCGCGGCCTCGGCCAGATCGGGCAGCAGCCGACTGTGCCGTTCGACGCGGGCGCCGGCGTCGACCAGCGCGTCGGCCACCCGGCCCACGCCCGCCCGCACGGCGGATCCGGTCGGAATGAACGGATGCTCGTCGAGAACCAGGACCCTGAAGTCGCACAGCCGCTCGTGGCGCGCGGGCGGCAGCGTCACGTGGTGCGCCACGCCGAACGTCAGCGGGTCCGGCCCGGCCATGACGTCGAGCAGGAGCGAAAGGTCCCGGGCGTTGCGCGCCATCGGACCGACGACGGCGAGGTCGGACTCGACCGGCAACGCAGGTGCGTGAGGCGGGACCATACCGCGGCTCGACGCCAGCCCGAGCGTCGGTTTGTGTGCGTGGACACCGCAGAAATGCGCGGGGGTCCGCAAGGAACCGGCGAGGTCGGAGCCGATGGACAGCGCACCGAATCCGGATACCAGGGCCGCCGCGGAACCGCCGGAGGACCCACCCGAAGTGCGGCCGTGATCCCACGGGTTATTGGTGGTGCCGTAGATCTCGTTGAAACTCTGTATGTCTTGCAGCCCCAAAGGCACATTCGTCTTGCCGAGCACCACCGCACCCGCGCTCTTCAGCCGCGCGACCTGCACCGCGTCCTCGGTGGGCAGGTAGTCCCGGTGCGGCGGCATGCCCCAGGTCGTGGGCAGCCCGGCCACGTTGTACGACTCCTTGACCGTGACCGGTATGCCGAGCAGCGGCCGGTCCTCACCCCGGGCGCGTGCCTCGTCGGCATCGCGCGCGGCTGCCCGGGCGCGGTCGAAGTCCGGCACGCAGATGGCGTTGATCGCCTTGTCGTCCCGTTCGATACGGGCTATCGCCTCGTCGGTCAGTTCCGCCGAGGTCACCTCACCGGAACGCAGGGCGGCCGCCATTTGTTCGGCCGTCAGAAACTTCCGCTCCATGAACTCCGTGAACTCCATGAATCCGAACGTATAGGCCTCCGGGACAGGGCACGAAATAGCGATTCACACAACGGGGTGGATAGCTCGCTCCTCCACCATGAGCCGCGTATCGCCCGCTACGCACGTACCCGCCACCGCTTTCAGCAAGCGATGGCGGGTACGCCGGACAGTGGGCCTCCCGGCCCCGCACAGCCCTACGTGGAGGTAGAGGTCAGGATCCCTCCCCGCGCGGGAAGGAGACCTCCACGCGGCGGTTCTTCTTCCGGCCCTCCTCGTTGCTGTTGCTGGCGATCGGGTACTGCTCGCCGTAGCCACGGATCTCGTACGTGATCGAGGAGCCGAGCTGCTTCGACAGGACCTTGTGCACGGCGTCGGCACGCTGCTTGGAGAGGACGTCGCCGTGGGCCGAGGAGCCGAGGTTGTCGGTGAAGCCGAAGACGCGGACCCTGGTCGCGTTCTGCTTCTTGACCTCCTCCGCGATGGCGGCGATCCGGGCGTTGGCGGCCGAGCTCAGCTTCGCGCTGTCCTTGCCGAAGAGGACTTCCGCCTGGAGGGCGAACTTGATGTCGGCGTTGCTGTCCTCGCGGCGTTCCTCGCCACCGAGGTCTTCGACCACCTGGACGATGTCGAGGACCCGGCCGGGGGCGAGGGTGCCGCCCTCAGGCATCTTCAGGTCGGGGTCGTTCGGGTCGATGGGAACGGGCGGCTCGGACGTTACCTCCGTGCCGGGCGGGACGCTCGGTTCGTCGTCGGCGTACGAGGGTGACGCTCCGAGCAGCGTGGTGCCGGCGAGCAGTACGACGACCGCGACGGCTTGTCCTACGCTGCGCGCCGCCCGGGGGCGTTGTGTGGTCTTCATGGCCGCACTCACCCAGAAATCTTCAGCGAGGTGGTGGCGAAGGTGGGGAGGGTGAAGTCGACCTCGGTGGTGGTCTGCGGCGGAGCCGGGAACTGCATGAAGACCGACGCCGACTTGCCCGGAGCAAGGGATGAGATCGCCGTGGTGCAGAGGCAGCGGGAGTCGGTGTCCCGAAGAACGTAATAGCGCTTCTTCCCCACCTTGTCCACGAGCGTTGCACCGGCGACGGAGTTGGGGTTCTTGTTCACAATATTCACCTCGGACCCGGACCACGCCGTGGTAATCCGCGCTTGGTCCCCCTCATTGGTGACTTCGCCCTGAACTGTGAGGAATCCGCCCGAGTCACGCTTGACCTCGTTGATCACCAGGACAAGCCCACCCTGCCCCCGCGCCTCCGCGAGCTTCACATCCGGGTCCACGTTCTCTCCCGCAGCCGTGTCCTGCTGCTGCGGCTCACCTTTGTCCTCCGTGGAGGGGCTGGCCGGGGCGGACGGCACGCTGGAGCCATCCTTGCCGGGCTCATCACCTCCGTCGTCGCCGCAGCCGGCGAGAGCAAGGGCCAGGGCGGCCGTCATTGTGACAGCCGTCATCGCCCTTCTGGTCGTCGTGGTCCGCCGCATGCTCATGGTCCGATTCCTCTACTCGTCGTTCGCTTCGCTGTCACTGGTCGACCAACCGCACATCAAAGAGGGTCCGGCTCACGCTCTCCCACGGTGGAGGGCCGGCGGGCAGGATCTCGACGATCTCGCCATTCCGGCACGTGAAGATGAAGAGGTCCTGGACTCCGTCACTGTTGGAGTCCACAGCCTTCGGGTTGGGGCAGCGGAACTCGATGAGGGCGGTGGCCTTCGCCTTGGCCTTCTTGTTCTGCGAACCGGGGAGCACCGGCGAGTCCACCGGCTTGCGGCCCTCGACCTCGACCGTGATCCGGTCGCGCAGGTATCCGGGGGTCGGATAGCAAAGCCTATTGTCCGCGTCGTTGGCGGAGGCCAGTCGTTGCGCCTCGGAACAGGGCGCGTCGAAGGGCTCGATGAGGAAGGCGTCCAGCATGTTGTGGTGCAGCGAGGCGTAGAACCCGGGCCCGAAGTCGTCACGCGCCTGCTGAGCGGCGGCCAGCGCGGCGGCGTCGGCCGCGCCTTGGGACCCGTTGCGTAGTGCCGAGGCTTTGCCTACAGCAAAGAAGGCCAATGCGAGGAAGAGCAGGCCCGCCACCATCATGATGTAGATGGGGAAGGCCTGCCCTGCATCGCCGCGTGGACGTGTACGCATCAGCCAGAGGTGATGGCCGTCACAAGGCCGTCGATGCGGTCCGAGATGTTCCCGCCGATCCCGGCGGCCGCAATCGCACCGATGATCGCCACGACCACCAGGATGATCCCCAGGTACTCGAACGCCGTCTGCCCCCGGTCCTTCGCCGCGTAGCGCTTCTGCATGCTGCTGACGGCGGTGTTGGCCCAGCCGTTGACGCGGACGGCGGTCTTCAGGGTGATGTTCGACATGGTGTGACCCTCCTGGTTCGGCCGGCCGGTTGCCGGCCGACTCGCACGTTTCTGCGGTGTCGTTCGCGGTACCGGCTTCCTCCTGGCCGGTTTCGCTGGCGACATGAGAAACATAGGGGGCCAACGCCGCTCGGCCAGAGGGTCCGTGGGCCCATTCACGGGCCCAAAGGGTCACCTGGGCCCGCGCGGGAGCCGTCGTGGGGGTGCGCTCGCTCATGGCTGCCGCCCCGGGGTCCTCGGCGCTGTGCCGAGCCAGTGGGCTATCGCCTCGCTGCGGGTGGCGCTGTGGAGCTTGGTGAAGATGCGGTTGATGTGATTCTTGACCGTCTTCTCACTGATGAAGCAGGTGGCGGCGATCTGCTGATTGCTCATTCCGGACGCAATCAGGTCCATGACCTCCACCTCCCGCGAACTCAGCCCGTACTGCTGCCTGTTGGGGGCGGACACCGCCCCCTCGCTTACCGAAGACTGTCCCACAACAGGTTGCAGTTGCGAAAGGCCTTCCGAAGGTTCAGCCGGGCGTGAAGGGGGCGGGGGTGGTGTCGTCGTCAGTGCCGAGCCGAGGCCCTCGGGGAGGGGCTCCCGGTGCGGGGCCGTGCCGTGGCGCATGTGGGCCAGGAGGGCGTCAGCGGCGGTGACCGTGAAGTTCGCGCGGCCGTCCTTCGTGTCGCGTACCGCCTGGACCAGCTGGTCGGCCGTGAACTCACCGTGCACCAGATAGCCGCCCGCCCCCAGGCGCAGGGCCTCGTGGACGATCTGGCTCTCCCTGCTGTACGTCAGCATCAGTACGGGGGCGATGCCCACCAGGTGCGGCAGGGCCGAGATGCCGTCCACACCGGGCATGCGGACGTCCAGCAGGACCACGTCGGGGCGGTGTTCGAGGGTCTTCTCGTACGCCTCTCGGCCGTCCGCCGCCTCCGCGACCACCTGGATGTCCGCCCGGCCCGACAGCAGCACGCCCAGGCCCGCCCGGACGACCGGGTTGTCGTCCGCGACCACCACCCGGAGCCGCTCGGCCGCCGGTGCGGCGGGTCCGGAGGGAAAGCCGGAGGCGACGGGGGGCGCGGGGCTGATCGCAGAGTGCTGGGGGGTGTGGTGGTCGGGGTGGCCCGCGGGGCCGGGGTCCGACGCGAGCGGGATGTGCGACGAGGTGTGCTGGGAAGCGTGAGGGTGGGCCACCGTCCTGTGGGAGTGGCCCACCGCCCCGTAGCCGCTCGGCGCGGGGGAGACTTCGTCCGGCATACTGCGACCTCCTCTCAGGGTTGGAAGTTATAGGGACTGCGGGGGCTGTGGGGGTCTATATGGGTGTGTTACCCGGTGTCCACTGATGGCGGGGGGTCTCGGTCGACTGATGGCGGGGGGTCTCGGTCGACCGGGAATGGGTTGGGGTGGGGTGGGGCCGGCCTGGGTGAGGTGTTCCTTCGCGCCCCCACAACGCCGCCAGCGGCAGTTCCAGGCGCACCTCCGTGCCCTTCTCCGCCTTCCCCCGGCCGATCCTGATGCGGGCCCCGATCGACGCCGCCCTCTCGACCATGCCCACCAGGCCGAAGTGACCCGCCCGGCGCAGCCCTTCCAGCGTCGTGCCGGCGGGGAGGCCCCGGCCGTCGTCGTACACGCTGATGCGGAGCACATCGCCCTTCACGCCCGCGAGGACGATCAGGTACGTCGGGCCCGCGTGGCGGTGGGCGTTCTCCAGGGCCTCGGAGGCGACGGTGAGGAGTTGCCGGGCGACCGCCTGCGGGACCGGGGGGACCGGGATCCCCTCGGACAGGCGTCGGAAGGTGGCCGCTACCGGATGGCGCTCGGTGAAGTCCTGCGCCTGGATCGCCAGTTCGGCGACGATGTCCACACCGCCCTCCAGGCCCTGTTCCCGGCGCAGGTCCGTCAGGAGTTCCCGCGATTCGGCCGCGGCCCTTCGCGCGGCGCGGGCCACCAGCTCCGCCTGGAGTTTCACGGTGGGCGGGTCCATGCGGTCCGCCGAGCCCGCCAGGCCGTCGGCGGCCATCGCCAGACCGTGCAGGGTCTTGGCGACCGAGTCGTGCATCTCCCGGGCCAGGCGCGTGCGTTCGCCCTCCACGGCCTCGTTCACCGCCAGCCGCGCCCGGGTCTCGGTGAGCGCCTGCGTGGCCGTCCCGAAACGCAGGAGCAGGTTGCGCAGGGTGACTCCGACCGCCCCGGCCAGTACGCAGAAGCCGGGCAGCAGGAGGGCCGTCGCCCCGCCGCTCTCCAGCTTCGGGACGCTCGCGTACACACCGAAGACGATCACCACCTGGAGCGCCGCGAAGACCGCCGCGCCGCGCCAGCCCTGGATCAGGCCCGCCAGCAGCGGGGTGCAGACGGTGACGTACGCGAGGGTCGACTCGGGGGTCGCCGTGACCAGCAGCAGGGTGCCGAAGAACACGTCGACGGCGAGCAGCCAGGGGTGGCGCAGGAGGTACGGGCCGAAGCGCTCCCAGTCCCGGAACAGGAGGTACGAGCCCATGAAGGTGACCAGGATCGCCGTGCCGATGAACCAGGTGGGCAGACCGGGCGCGGTGTGGCCGATGGCGTACGGGGTCGCTATCGCGATCATCGCCAGGCGGAAGCCGAAGACCTGGCGGCACATCGCCTGGAGCGCGTTGACCTGGATGGCGAAGGCCGGGCGGGCCGGGGTGCCGGTGTGCGCTCGGGTCAGCTCCGTGGCCAGCCCTGGCTGGGAACCGGTCAGCTGGTATGCCATGTTCCTGTCACCTCCGTCTCCTCTCCCTTACGTCGGTCGCTCGGATACGCCGGTCGCTCAGCGCCCAGGCCCCCCGAGCGCGTGAGGTTCGTCCCCATCCCGCCCGTCGTTCATGTCAGCCGCCCGTGATAAACGCGAAGTCGACATCCGCCCCGTACACGAATCCGACCGTGAGGAGCACGAGCGTGCCGGGGAGCAGGAACGACGTCACCGCGAACGTCGCCTTCGGGACCGCCTTGGCCGCCTTGCGGCGGGCGTTCTGGGCGTCCGTGCGGCGCATGTCGTTGGCGATCTGGATGAGCGTCTCGACGATCGGCGCTCCCAGTTCCTCGCCCTGCTGGAGTGTGGTGACGAACATGGCGACCTGCTCGGAGTCGTTGCGTCTGCGCAGTTCCTCGAAGGCCTGACGGCGGCTGACGCCCATGTCCATCTGCCGCAGGGTGATGCGCAGTTCGTCGGACCACGGGCCTTCGTACTTCTCCGCGACCCGGTCCAGCGCCTGCCGGAAGCCGAGCCCGGCGGAGACGACGACGGCCAGCACGTCGAGGAAGTCCGGCAGGGTGCGTTCGATGTGCTCGCGGCGTACCCGGATCGCCGACCAGATCCCGGCCTCCACCCAGAACAGGCCGAAGGCGATCATCAGGAGGGCCAGGAACAGCTGGCCGCGCAGGAGCATCGAGAACGCACCGAGGAGGCCCAGCGCCCCGTAGACCGCCCGGCGGGCCGCGTAACGGTCGATGGTGAGGCCGCCGGGGTTGCCCGCCAGGTCGATCTGGCGGCGCTTCTTGTTGACGGCCTTGGGTCCCATCACCCGCAGCACCATGGGAGCCCAGCGGATGCCCAGGCGGTCGATGCCCGAGCCGACCGCGCTGGTGCGGGTGGCCCCGGATTCGAGGGCTACGGCGAGGTCGCCGGGGAGCTTGGCGTCGGCCCGGTACATCCGGATGCCGTGGATGGCCCCGTACACCGCGAGGCCGACGACCAGAGCCAGCAGCAGGTCCATGTCCGTCCTTCCCCTCTCTCTTCCTGACGTCAGACGTCGATACGGGACAGGCGGCGGATCACCACGAACCCGATGGCGTACAGGGCGATGGCGACGACGACCGCCGCCTGGCCGATGAAGGCGCCCGTCATCCGGTCCAGCGCGCCGGGCATGACCGCGTTCATCAGGAGCATCGCGCCGATACCGAAGGCCGGTACGGCGTAGGCGGTGACCGTGACCTGGGAGAGCTGGGTCTTGACCTCGCGGCGGGTCTCCTTGCGCTCCTCCAGCGTCTCGGTGAGGTTGCGCAGCGAGCTGACGACCGTACCGCCCGCCCGGTTGGAGAGGACCAACGTCGTGACGAGGACGACCAGTTCGCGGGAGGGGAGGCGGTCGGTCAGTTCGCCCAGGGCGTCCTCCAGGGGCTCGCCGACCGCCAGACGCCGTGCCACTCTGGCCAGTTCCTCGCCCGCCGGGTCCTCCAGCTCCTCGGCGGCCATGGAGAGCGCGGTGCGCAGAGCCAGGCCGGCCTGGGTGGCGTTGGCGAGGATCCGGGAGAGCTCGGGTAGCTGGTTGATGAAGCGCTCGGTGCGCTTGGCCCGCTGCCAGTTGAGGAAGGCGTTGGTGCCCCAGAGCCCGATCAGGGCGGCGACCGGGCCGAAGAACGCGGCGAGCATGGCGGAGGCGATCATCCAGAGGCCCGCCATCGCCACGAGCGCGTAGACGAGGAACTCGCCGGGGGTGAGCTCCATGCCGGTCGCGGCGAGCTTCAGCTCCAGCTTCCGGCCGAGCGCGGTGCCGCGCAGCCTGCGGTCCAGGCCCTTGAAGCGGCGGACCCGGCCGGACTCGGGGAGCTGCCCGACGTGGGAGAGGCGTTCGACGAGGGCGTCGCGGTCGGCCTTGCCGCCGGAGTAGGCGTACAGGCCCATCACGCCGAGCACACAGGCCACCAGCGTGACGCCGACGGTGATCAGGGGGAGGTTGACGTTGTCCATGGCTCGGTACCTAGTTGGCCTCTCGGGTGGCGAGTTGTCCGGCGCTCTCGGCGACGCCGAACGCCTGCGGGATGGGCTGGCTCGCCATGTAGAGGCGGTCGGCGATCTTGCGGGGCAGCGGGAGGTACTGGAAATCTCCGTGGATCCGGCCGTCCGGGGCCATCGGCCGGGCGTTGAACCGTGCGACCGTGACGATGCGGTACGGGTCGCGGCCGTGCGAGTCCAGTACCGCGATCTCGGTGATCTTCCTGGCCCCGTCGGCGTGCCGGGTGAGCTGGACGATCACGTCGACGGCGCTGTTGATCTGGTCGTGCAGCGCCTCGAAGGGGATCTCGACCTCCGACATGGAGGCGAGGGTCTGGAGCCGCATCAGCGCGTCCTCGGCGCTGTTGGCGTGCACGGTGGCCAGTGAGCCGTCGTGGCCGGTGGACATCGCCTGGAGCATGTCGAGTGACTCTCCGCCGCGGACCTCACCGACGACGATGCGGTCGGGGCGCATACGCAGGGAGTTGCGGACCAGGTCGCGGATGGTGATCTGGCCCTTGCCCTCGACGTTCGCCGGGCGGGACTCCAGCCGGATGACGTGGCTCTGCTGGAGCTGGAGTTCCGCGGAGTCCTCGATGGTGACGATGCGCTCGGAGTTGGGGATCAGCCCGGAGAGCGCGTTGAGGAGGGTCGTCTTGCCGGTGCCGGTGGCGCCCGAGACGATGACGTTGAGCTTGGCCTGTACGAGACCGGCGAGCAGGACCAGCATCTGTTCGTCCAGCGAACCGAAGCCGATCATCTCCTGGAGCGTGAAGGAGCGCGGGAAGCGCCGGATGGTGAGCGTCGCGCCGGTCAGCGACAGCGGCGGGATGATGACGTTGACGCGTTCACCGCTGGGCAGGCGCGCGTCGACCATCGGATTCGACTCGTCGACGCGGCGGTTGACGGTCGACACGATCCGCTCGATGGTCTGCATCAGCTGCTCGTGGGAGCCGAAGCGCATCGGGAGCTGTTCGACCTTGCCATTGCGCTCGACGAAGATCTGGTCGGGGCCGTTGACCATGATCTCGGTGATGGACGCGTCCTCCAGGAGCGGTTCCAGGATGCCGAGGCCGAGCGCCTCGTCCACGACGCGGCGGATCAGCTGGGAGCGTTCCACGGTGGAGAGCACCGGGCCCTCGCGGCTGATGATGTGGCCGAGGACGCGTTCCAGCCGGGCCCGCCGGTCGGCGGCGGCCAGCGAGGACATCTCCGCGAGGTCGATCTCCTCCAGCAGCTTGGCCCGGTAGGTGGCCACCAGGTGGCCGTCCTCCCGTGCCCCGCCCTGCTCCTCCGGAGCGGTGATGCGTGCCCGCAGGCTCATCTGCGTAACTCTCCTCGGTGTCGCGGATGGTGCTGGTCCGGTCGGTACGTGCGGCCTCCGGCCCGCCGGTGCTACTCGCGGGGCATCGTCGAACTGCGCTCGGCCCGCCAGTCGTCCAGCCCCGGGACGATGGAGGGGATGCGGATGCTGACCGTCGCGGTCACGTCGTCGCCGCCGCCCTCGCTGTAGCGGAAGCCGTCGCCCTTCCGCACCCAGTCGCTGACCGCGTTGCGGGCCGCGGCCTCTCCGGTGCCGTAGGCGTCGTAGCTGGCCGCCGTACGGGCTCCGGCACGGGCCGCCGTGCCCGCCTGGTTGGCGGCGTACGCGGCCAGGCCGAGCTGGATGGCGAGCAGGGCGACGAGGAGGAGCAGCGGGAGGAAGCCCAGGTACTCCATGGCCACCTGGCCGCGGTCGCGGCGCCCGGCTTTCGTACGGGTGCGAAGGGAGCGGGCGCCGGTGGGAGTGCGAAGCGCGCGGGGGCCGGTGCGGTGGCCCAGCGCACGGGCGTCGGTGGGGTGGCGAAGCGCGCGGGCGTCGGTGGGGTGGCGAAGCGCGCTGGGGCCAGTGGGGTGACGAAGCGCGCGGGCGTCCGTGCCGTCCGGGGTGGTCGTCGTCATCGCTCAGTTCTCCCTCGCCGATCCGGCCTCGCCGGTGATGTGGGTGTCGAGATCGAACAGGCCGGGCACCAGCACCGGCACCTTCAGCCGCACCTTCGCCTCGTACAGGTCGCCGTTCGGGCCGCACGTCACCTCGACCGTGCTCGACCAGGCGTCGGGCAGGTCCTCCCTCGCGCCCGCCTCGCAGGCGGCCCCCTGCGCGAACTCGGCACCGCTCCCCTTGCGCGCGCCCACGTCCGCCGCGTTGCCCGCGAGGCTGAACGTGTAGCCGATCAGGGCGCACTCCCACAGCACGAGCATGATCAGGATGATGAAGGGGGTCATGCCCAGGAACTCGACGGCGGTCTGCCCCCGGTCATCCCGCCGGGCCGCCCAGGGCCCCCGCCGCCCCCGGCTCCCTCGTATGCCGCTGTCCGCGTCCACAGTCGTTGTGGTGGTGGTCATCGCTCAACGTGTCCCCTCGGAGTCTGCGGGTCCGCCCCACCGCCGGAGCGGGCGTCCGATCGAGCCGCGGTCGTTCTTGAAGGTGCCGCTGTTCCTCTTGGCCAGGGCGCCGCCGGCCTTCTTCGTCGTCGCGTTCTCCTTGACGATGCCCAGCTCCCCGGCCAGCCCCCAGAGCGCCTGCTTCACGGTGCTCTTGGCGTCCAGTTCGTGCAGGCGTCCGGCGTCGACGCAGGCCTGGAGCTCCTTGAAGTTGGCGGGGACCGCCGCCGAGGCGACCCGGGTGCCGGTGATCTTCTGGATCAGGGGCGGCTGGATCTCGGTGTTGCGGGTGAAGCGGTTGACGAGGGTCACGGTCTCCTCGGCCTTGCGGATCTGGAGCCGTTCCCACATCCGTACGATGCGTTTCGCGCCGCGCACCGCGACCACGTCGGGGGTCGTCACCAGCAGGGCCAGGTCCGCCATCTCGATGGCCGCCGCGTTGGCCCCGTTCATCTGGCCGCCGCAGTCGATGACGACGATCTCGTAGCGGGAGCGGAGCGCGCTGACGATCTGGCGGGCCGAGCGGTCGGTGACCTCCTCGCCGCGTTCGCCCTCGCCGGGGGCGAGCAACAGGGCGAGGCCGGTGGAGTGGGAGAACACGGCGTCGGACAGCACCCGGGGCGAGATGTCGGTGATCAGGGCGAGGTCGACCAGGGAGCGCCGGAACTGGACGTCGAGGAACGAGGCGATGTCCCCGGTCTGGAGGTCCATGTCGACCAGGGCCACCGAGTTACCGGACGCCTGGGCGGCCAGGGCGAGTTGGATGGCCGTGACGGTCGCCCCGACGCCGCCCTTGGCGCCGGTGACCGTGACCACCGTGCCGCCGGGGCCGGTGAAGACGTCGTTGCCGGAGGAGAGGTGGCGGCGGACCCCGGTCGACCACTGGGCGGCCGCCTGGACCCGGTTGGCCAGCTCCTCGTAGCTCAGCGGCAGGGTGACCAGGCCGCGCGCGCCGGAGTCCATCGCGGCGGCGAAGAGACCGGGGCTCGCGTCGGCCGTGATCATGACGACGCCGACGGAGGGGAACCGCAGGGACACCTCCCGGATCAGCTCCAGGGCCGGGACCGGGCCGATCCGCTCGTGGACCAGCACCACCTCGGGCAGCTCGTCGAGCGCCTCGCCCGCGAGGCGGGCCAGGGTGTCGATCAGCTGGGTGGAGTCGCCGACGGGGGTGGCCGGTTCGGCGTCGGGCAGCTGGCTGAGCAGCGTGGTGACGGAACGGGCCGCATCGAGGTCACCTACGGCGGGGAGGATCCTGGTGGTCATCCGGACCTCACTTGTCCTTGTCGAGCGTGTAGGTGCGGTCGCCGGGACGGATGGTGCCGTCGCTGCCGGGGGCGACGAGTGCGAGGCGCACGTGCTCCGCGAAGGACTCGGCGTAGGCGATGCGCTGGGTGTCCAGGGTGTTCAGGGCGAAGGTGATCGGCACGGCCTCGGTCGCCCGCGTGCGCCGGTCGGCCGCGCCCGGCTCCAGGGCGGTGAGCTTGCCGACGTCCAGCACCTTGGCATTGGCCACGATGACCTTGGACTGGGCGGGGTCGCCCTGCTGTTCACCGGCGAACGTGGCGTAGACGTTGACCGTGGCACCCGGAGTGATCTTGCCCGCGACGCCGGTGGAGGCGTCGATCATGATGGCGATCTCCTGCTCACCGGCCCTCAGTTCGGGCTTGCGCACCATCATGTCCGACTGGAGCAGGGAGCCTTCGCGGAGCTCGGTGACCGCGATCTTCGACTCGACCTCCCGCAGATCGGTCACGGCGTTCTCCGAGAGCCAGCGCTTGGGCATCTTGATCTTCTCGAACTGGCCGCTGTTCAGGGTCGTGTACGGAGCCACGCTGGTTTTCAGCTGGTACGCGGTCACCTCGGGGCCGACCTTCGAGTTGACGTCGCTGATCACCGAGAGCACGCCGGCGAAGGCCGCGAAGGCGCACAGGACCGACAGGAGCAGGAGTATCACGCCGCGGCGCTGGCGGGAGTTCATGGTCCGGACAACCTCGTTCGAATCGGATGCGTGGGGCAGCGGACAGAGAAGCGGGACACGGGACGGAGGGACGATGGAGGGCGGAGGACGGGCAGGCAGTAGGAGGACGGAGGACGGACGGGCAGTGGATGGAAGGACGGACGCCTTGGTGTTCGCGGGCGGTGCGGCGGCGGCGCGGGAGGGGGACGGTGGCGCTGGACGGTACGCGGGTGGGCCGCCGGCGGGGAAGGGGACGGCAGGAGCGGTGCCCGCGGGGACGGCAGGAGCGGGGAATTGAGCGGGTGGGTCCGGGCAGGAAGCCCAGGGCCGGGTGGCCCAGGGCCTGAGCGGTGGAGCTAGGGGCCCGCCGACGCGTCGGCCCCATGGTGGAGGACACCGCCGGAGGCCGTCCGGTTCTCCGGGGGCGCGAGCGGTGCGGAGCAGAATGCGCAGCGGTCGCCGATGAGTTCCATGGCGCACCAGTGACACTTCTCCCGGCGTACGGAGGAGACCAGCTGGTAGAGCACGGAGAGGTCCGGGAGGTAGGCGGCGAACTCCACCAGTTTTCCGGTGCCCCACCAGCGCGGCGAGTCGGCCGGAACCGCCGTGTCGTGCACGGCCTGGACCTTCCAGGCAGGCGCGAGGGTCTCCTGTACCCAGTCCGACTGCAAGTTCCCTCTGGCCAGCAGAAGATGCGTGCCGAATTCCGGTCCGGCCAGCGGTTCCGCGGCCGGGCCGACTTTCACGAGCTGCGGTTCGGGACCGGCGAGCACGGCGAACTGGGAGCCGGGAACCCAGGACTTGGCATGGCTCTTGAGGCTGACCGGGACCCGGTCGAGCCGGGCGACCGAGTTGAGGAGAGCGCCCGCGTAGATGTAGTGCGAGAGCAGCCGGGCCGCGGAGGCGACCACCCCGGGGCTGAAGTCGCAGATGGACAACTGCCGGAGCTGGCGGACCAGTACGGCAACGCCGAGGGGCGGGAGGTCCACCTTGACGAGGGCGATCCGGTCGCTCTCCAGGACCGATCGGATGGAGTGCAGGCGCCGCTCGTGCTCGGGGCGGATGCCCGAGGAGTAGACGGCGATCACATACCCGTGCTGTTCGAGCAACAGGTGCATGTCGCCGATCGCCAGCTCCAGGGCCTGGGCTTCGGGGGCCTGGAGCAGCGCCGCGGTCGGTGTCTGCTGATCGGTGGGCGGCAGCACCTGATCAGCACTCGTCACTGCTATTGCGGTCGGCACGCTCTTCCCCGTTTCGGCTCCGGCCGACGTCGGGACGTCGGCCGCAATCGCTCCTGCTCGTGCTCCTGCACCAGCACTTTAGCCACGTCTCACCAGGCAGAGAACAGTTATCGGAGACCAGTGCGTCATCATGCGAACACTGTTCGTACGGGGCTCGGGTACTAAACAGGATGAAATCGATTTCACTCAACTCTCCTGACCTTGCGGAGCGTTACCGAAGCGCGTGTCCGGAATTCGATCACGCATTCATTCGCGCACGTCAGCCGTGAAGCGAGGATGCCCGGGGGGGTGAGGGGCTTTTCGCGGCTGCCGTTTCCGTCACCGTCCGAAGGTCTTCGCAAGATCACCCGTGCGGGGGGAAAGTCGCGTCTGCCGAGAAGCCTCCGAGTCATCTCCAGGCAAAGAAGCCCTGCCCGGAGTCCGTTGCAGAGTCCACCGCGGGCCCACCGCGGAGCCCAGTGGAGCGCCCGGACGCCGCCAGAGCCCTTGACAACTCGATTGGTCTGGACCAGCTTATGCGCCAAGCGATGGCCACGCCCCAGCCGTCACCCCCGGCCGCCGCACATCCCCGACTCCCCCACCCGGAGGCACCAGTGGAACGCTCCGCAGGCAGCAGACGCAGAAGCAGAAGGCGTCACTCCCGCCCGGTCCTCAGCGGCACCATGGCCGTCATCGCGGCCGGAGCCCTGACCGTCACCGGACTCGTCAGCACCGCACAGGCCGCCGACGTCAACAACGCCAAGAACCCGGGCTTCGAGTCGGGGCTCGCCAACTGGACCTGCACGGGCGGCAGCGGCTCCGTCGTCTCAACCCCCGTGCGCAGCGGCGCGTCCGCGCTGAAGGCCACCCCGGCCGGCCAGGACAACGCCAAGTGCACGCAGACCGTGGCGGTGAAGCCCGGCTCGACGTACGCGCTGGGCTCCTGGGTCCAGGGCGGCTACGCCTACCTCGGCGTGAGCGGCACCGGCACGACGGACGTCTCCACGTGGACCCCGGGCTCCACCAGCTGGACCAAGCTGTCCACCAGTTTCACCACCGGCGCCAACACCACCTCGGTGACCGTGTACACCCACGGCTGGTACGGGCAGGACGCCTACTTCGTCGACGACTTCGAGGTGACGGGACCTGACGGCGGGGGCGGCGGCGAGGAGCCTCCGGTCGTCCCGGACGCCCCCGCGGGCCTGACGGCGGGCGCCACCACGACGTCCTCCGTGGCCCTGTCCTGGAACGCGGCGCCCGGCGCCACGGGCTACAAGGTGTACAGGGACGGTGTGCAGGCCGCCACCTCCACCGGCACCTCGGCGACCGTCACGGGACTGTCCCCGGACACCGCGTACCAGTTCTCGGTGAGCGCCACCAACGCGGCCGGCGAGTCGGCCAAGTCCGCCGCCGTCAGCGCCCGTACGGCCGAGGAGGGTACGGGCCCCGGCCCCGGCCCCGCCGTGCCCAAGCACGCGGTGACCGGCTACTGGCAGAACTTCAACAACGGCGCCGCTGTCCAGAAGCTCACCGACGTCCCGGACGACTACGACATCATCGCGGTCTCCTTCGCGGACGCCCTGCCGACGCCGGGCGCGGTGACCTTCAACCTGGACACGGCCGGGTTGAACGGCTACACCGACGCCCAGTTCCGGGCGGACATCAAGGCCAAGCAGGCGCAGGGCAAGAACGTCATCATCTCGATCGGCGGCGAACTGGGCACGGTCCGGGTCGAGAACGACGCCTCCGCCACCGCGTTCGCCGACTCCGTCTACGCGCTCATGCAGGACTACGGCTTCAACGGGGTCGACATCGACCTGGAGAACGGCCTCAACGCCACCTACATGACGAAGGCGCTGCGCCAGCTGTCGGCGAAGGCGGGCAGCGGACTGGTCATCACGATGGCGCCGCAGACGCTCGACATGCAGTCGACGTCGGGTGAGTACTTCAAGACGGCGCTGAACATCAAGGACATCCTGACCGTCGTCAACATGCAGTACTACAACAGCGGTTCGATGCTGGGCTGCGACGGCAAGGTCTACCACCAGGGCTCGGTGGACTTCCTCACCGCGCTCGCCTGCATCCAGCTGGAGGGCGGCCTCGACCCGTCCCAGGTCGGCATCGGCGTCCCCGCCTCCACCCGGGGCGCGGGCAGCGGATACGTCGCCCCGTCGGTCGTGAACGCGGCGCTCGACTGCCTGACCAAGGGCACCAACTGCGGTTCCTTCAAGCCGTCCAGGACCTACCCGTCGCTGCGCGGCGCGATGACCTGGTCGACGAACTGGGACGCGACGGCCGGGTTCGCCTGGTCGAAGGCGGTCGGCCCGCACGTGCGCGGCCTGCCGTAACCCCGCGTCGAACAGCGGTCCCCGAACCCGCAGCGCCGCCGCTCCCCCGGCGGCGCTGCGGCGTTCAGCGTCCGCCCGTCACCAGGGCAGGTCGCGCACCTGCTGCACGCACAGGACGACGAACAGCAGCCCGGCCAGGGCTAGCATCCCGTTGCTGAGCCATCCGTTGCGCCACTCCCTGGGCGTACGGGAGGAGTTGAGCAGCCAGAGCAGGGTCACGGCGAGGAACGGCATGAAGAACGCGCCGAGCACCCCGTAGGCGATGACCAGGCCGAACGGCTCGTCCAGCCAGAGCAGCGCCATGGGCGGGAAGGTCAGCCAGAGCAGGTACGCGCGGAACGGCAGCGACCGCTGGCGGCGGTCGGCGACGGCGGGCCCCACGCCCTCCTCACCCGGAGCCGCCGGGGCCGCCGGGGCCCGGAACCGCTCCACGAAGTCGGCGAACATCAGGCTCACCCCGTGCCACACGCCGATCAGCGAGGAGAACGAGGTGGCGAGGAAGCCGATCAGGAACAGCTTCGCGGTGCCCGCGCCGAACCGCTCCTCCAGCACCTTGCCCAGGTCGACCAGCCCCCGGTCACCCGAGGTGAGCGCGATCTGCGAGGCGTGCAGCAGCTCCGCGCCCACGATGAGCATCGCGACGACGAAGACGCCGGTCGTGATGTAGGCGACCCGGTTGTCGAGCCGCATCACCTTCATCCAGGAGGAGTTGCTCCAGCCCTTGGCGTTGACCCAGTAGCCGTACGCCGCCATCGTGATCGTGCCGCCGACGCCGCCGATCAGCCCGAGGGTGTAGAGGAGCGAGCCGTCGGGGAGGACGGGCACCAGCCCGGCGAAGGAGGCCCCGGCGTCCGGCACGACACGGGCGGCCACATAGACGACCACCACGAACATGATCCCGATCAGGACCGTCATGACCTTCTCGAAGACGGCGTACCGGTTGAACCAGACGAAGGTCAGCCCGATCAGGCCCGTCACGATCGCCCAGAACTTCAGCCCCGGCCCGTCGGGGAACAGTGCCACGATGGGCAGGGCGCTGGAGGACATGGCCGTCGCCCCGTAGATGAAGCCCCAGACGACGACGTAGACGGCGAAGTACACCGTGGTCCACGGGCCGAGGCTGCGCCAGCCGTCGAAGAGCGTGCGGCCGGTCGCGAGATGCCAGCGGCCCGCCGCCTCGGCCAGCGAGATCTTGACGACGCAGCCGATGACCGCCGCCCACATCAGGGTGTACCCGAACTTGCTGCCCGCGATCAGCGTCGCGACCAGGTCCCCGGCGCCGACACCGGTCGCCGCGACGACGATCCCCGGGCCGATGTACTTCCAGCTGGACTTACGCGGGTGGGAGGCCGGCTCCCCTGTCTCCGTGGTTGCACTTGTCTCCGCCATGCCGATCAAGGAAGCGCAATCGGCGGGTCCGCACAAGAGGGCGTGCGGGAAGCGAGGCGGTGCGGGGGCACCAGGAGTGTGGGGCCTGAGCAGCTTCAGTCAGTCCAAGTAGCCTGAGGTAGCCTTAGTCCATCACTTAGTCCAGTCCTTCGCCCCCGGTGAGAGGCAGCCATGGAAGCAGCCCGGCAGTACAACGTGCACGAGGCCAAGACGCACTTCTCCCGGATCCTGGAGCAGGTCGCCACCGGCGAGGAGATCGTCATCAGCAAGGCCGGCGAGCCGGTCGCCAAGGTGGTGCCCCTGCGCCCGAAGGTCCGGAGGACCGGACGGGGATCGCTGGCGGGCCGTATCCACATCGCGGACGACTTCGACGAGCTGCCCGATGACATCGCCGACGCCTTCGGGATGCGCTGATGCGCCTCCTGCTCGACACCCATGTGATCCTCTGGTGGCTCGGGGACTCCGACGAGCTCTCCGACCAGGTCAAAGAGCTCTTGGACACCGAGCCGTCGGTGCACCTCAGCGCTGTCTCCGCGTGGGAGATCGCCATCAAGCAGTCCCTGGGAAAGCTGGACGGCCCTGACGACCTGGCGGAGCGCACACGCGACAGCCAGTTCACCGCACTGCCGATCACCGCCGGACATGGGGTGCGTGCGGGGCGGTTGCCCTCCCTGCACCGCGACCCCTTCGACCGGATACTGGTCGCCCAGGCGCAGATCGAGGGAATGACCATCGTCACCCGGGACAAGTGGATCCCGCAGTACGACGTCGCGGTCATGGCCGTCTGAACGGCGTAACGTTTGCAGGGGGCCCATCGGTCGGCGGTGTGCGGCGGATACGGGGGGGCAGGGACGCGATTCCGGCGGTGCGCTGCGGCTTACCGGAGGAGGCGTCATGACCCAGCAGACGATGGACCCCGTCAGGCAGGAGGCGTTCGCGGGCCGGATGGGGCAAGTGCTCAACGATGCCTGCCTGGGGTATCTGTGCAGCCTCGGGCACCGTACGCGGCTGTTCGACGTGATGGCGGAGCTGCCGCCGTCGACCAGTGAGCGGATCGCCGAGGCCTCGGGCCTGAACGAACGCTATGTACGGGAGTGGCTGGGCGGGGTCACCGTGGGCGGGATCGTCGTGTACGAGCCGGCGGACCGTACGTACCGGTTGCCGCCCGAGCACGCCGCTTCCCTGTGCCGGGCCGCCGGGCCCGACAATCTGGCGTCCTTTCTCCAGGATCTCGCGCTGATCGGGCTCGTCGAGGACGAGGTGGTCACGGCGTTCCGGAAGGGGGGCGGGGTGCCGTACTCCTCGTATCCGAGGTTCCAGGAGCTCCAGGCCGAGGAGACGGCACGGGTGTACGACGCCGCTCTGGTCGACACGATCATTCCGCTGGTGCCCGGGCTGCCGGAGCGGCTGGGCTCGGACGACGGTCTGGACGTGCTCGACATCGGTACGGGCCAGGGGCACGCCGTCAATCTCCTGGCGCGGGCGTTCCCGGCCAGCAGGTTCCGCGGGGTGGACATGTCGGAGGGCGGTATCGCGGCGGCCCGGGCCGAGGCGGAGCGGCTGGGACTGCGGAACTCACGGTTCGACCTGGCGGACGCGGCGACGGTGACCGGCCCGTACGACCTGATCACCGCCTTCGACGTCATCCACGACCTGGCCCGTCCGGCCGAGGCGCTGGCGGCCGTCGCCGGTGCACTGCGGGACGACGGGGTGTTCCTGATGGGGGACATCGCCGCCTCCAGCAGGCTGGAGGAGAACCTCGACCACCCTTTGGGCCCCACCCTCTACACCTTCTCGGTCTTCTACTGCATGACCGTCTCGCTGGGCGAGGGCGGCGCCGGCCTGGGGACCGTATGGGGCAGGGAGACCGCGCTGAAGATGCTGGCGGAGGCGGGCTTCGGCGATGTCGAGGTACGCGAGGTGGAGGACGATGTCCTCAACGTCTACTACGTGGCGCGCAAGGGGAGTTGAGGCCTGACCCGGGAGGGGTGAGGTCGCGGGGCGGCCCCGACCGCGGATCTGTCGTGGACCTGGCGTGGCTGTGACCTGGCCCGGATCTGGCCCGAATCCGGGCTGGATCTAGATCACCAGAGTGAGCAGCGCCGCGACCACGAAGCCCGCCACCGACAGCACCGTCTCCAGCACCGTCCAGGACTTCAGGGTGTCCCGCTCGCTGATGCCGAAGTACTTCGACACCATCCAGAAGCCGCCGTCGTTGACGTGCGAGGCGAAGATCGAGCCCGCCGAGATCGCCATGATGATCAGCGCGAGGTGGGCCTGGGACAGGTCCTGACCGTCGACCAACGGGACGACGATCCCGGCGGTCGTGACGATCGCGACGGTGGCCGAACCCTGGGCGACGCGCAGCACGACCGAGATCAGCCAGGCGAGGAGGATCACGGGGAGGCCCACGTCGTTGAAGGTGTCGGCCAGCGCGTCCGCGATGCCGCTGCCCTTGAGGACCGCGCCGAAGATGCCGCCCGCGCCGACCACCAGCAGGATGTTGCCGACGGGCTTCAGCGAGGACGTGGAGACCGATTCCAGGGACTTGCGGGACCAGCCGCGGCGGATGCCCAGCAGGTAGTACGCCAGGAACAGCGCGATCGTCAGGGCCACGAACGGGTTGCCGAAGAACTCGACGACCGAGCGGAGTGCGGAGGGGTCCAGCGCGATGGAGGAGAACGTCGCGGCGAGGATCAGGACCAGCGGGGTGCCGATGATCGCGAGGACCGTGGCGAGCGGGACCGGCTTCTCGTGCGGGGTGCCGCCGGCGGCCCGCTGTTCGGCGGCGACGGCGGCCTTGGCCTCGGCGGCGGCGTCGACCATGTCCTGCGGGACCTCGACGAAGATCCGCTTCCCGATCCAGGCGGCGTACGCCCAGGCGGCGAGGACGGAAGGGACTCCGACGACGGCCCCCATCAGGATGACCCAGCCGAGCGAGACGTCGAAGAGTCCGGCGGCGGCCACCGGGCCGGGGTGCGGCGGCAGGAACGCGTGGGTCATCGACAGGCCCGCCAGCAGCGGCATCGCGTAGAGCAGGATCGATTTTCCGGAGCGCTTGGCGGCGGCGTACACGATCGGTGCGAGGACGAAGATGCCGACGTCGAAGAAGACCGGGATACCGAAGATGGTGCCGGTCAGGCCCATCGCGAGCGGGGCCCGCTTCTCACCGAAGAGGTTCAGCAGGCGGGCGCTCAACACCTCGGCGCCGCCGGACACTTCGAGGATCGCGCCGAGCATGGTGCCCAGCCCGATGATGATCGCGACATGGCCCAGGATGCCGCCCATGCCGGACTCGATGACCGAGACGGCGGCGGATTTCTGCACGGTTCCGAAGAGTTCGGTGACCGAGAGCCCGGCGCCGAGGCCGACGGCTATGGAGACCGCGAGCAGGGCGACGAACGGCTGGAGCCTGACCTTGATGATCAGGAAGAGGAGGAGGGCGATACCGAGGGCGGCGACGGTCAGCAGACCCGCGGTGCCGTCGATCAGGAGGAGCAGACCACCGGTGTGCGGTGGCGTCTCGGCCGGCGAGGAGCCGGCGGCGGCGAGCAGCATGGGGACTCCGATGGTGCTGGAGGGCAGGGGGGAGCGCGGCACGGCGCCCCCGGGGGGCGGGGCGCCGTGCCGTGCGGCGTGCTGGAGGGGTGCTGCGGGTGAGGCAAAAGGATCAGGCGTTCGGTAGGGGCGGAACGGTCAGCTGAGCACCGCGAGGGCGTCGATCTCGATGAGCAGGCCCTTCGGCAGGCCGACGTAGACCGTCGTACGGGCCGAGGGGGCCTCCTTGAGGTTCTGCTCGGCGAAGTACGCGTTGTAGATCTCGTTCATCTCCGCGAAGTGGTCCACGTCCGTGAGGTAGACGCGCATCATCATCACGTCGTCCCAGCTCGCGCCGCCCTCCTCCAGGATCGCCTTGACGTTGGCGAAGGTCTGGAGGGTCTGCTCGCGCAGGGTCGGACCGGCCGGGGTCGGGGCCTGGCCCTCCACGGCCGGGAGGAAGCCGACCTGGCCGGCGACCTGGAGGATGTTCCCCTTCTTCACGCCGTGCGAGAACTTCGCGGGCGGCGTGGTGTGGGTGGAGGGGGTGAGCGCGGTCTTCTCGGTCATGGCTGATCAGGCTTTCTTGGGTTGGGTGGTGCCGGAGTACTCCCGGCTGATCGTCTCGGCGGCGCGCCGGACCAGCGGAAGCAGGGTGAGGAGTTCCTCGGCCGTGACGACCACGTTGGGTGCGGACACCGACATGGCCGCGACGACCCGCCCGTCCGCGCCGCGGATGGGGGCGCCGATGCAGTTGATGGACTCCTCGTGGCCACCGAGGTCGGTGGCCCAGCCCTGTTCGCGGACGACGGCCAGCTCCTTGAGGAAGGCGGCCGCGTTGGGCGTCGAACGGGACGTGTACATGGGGTAGTCGAGCTTCTCGGCGATGACGCGCCGCTCGGGCTCGGCGAGGTCGGCCAGCAGCAGCTTGGCGACGGCCGCGACGGTGATCGCGACGGGCTTGCCGATCCGCGAGTACATCCGGACCGGGTAGCGGCTCTCGACCTTGTCGATGTAGAGGACTTCCTGCTCCTCGTACACGGCGAGGTGCACGGTGTGCCCGCACCGGTCGTTCAGCGCGACCAGGTGGGAGTGGGCGATCTCGCGTACGTCGAGGTTCTCCACGGCCTCCTGTGCGAGCGCGAAGAGCCGGGCGCCGAGGCGGTAGCGCTGGTCCTGCTGGCGGTAGACGAGGCCGTGCTCGTGGAGCGTACGCAGCAGGCGCAGCGCCGTGGACTTGTGGACGCCGAGCCGCTCGGCGACCTGGCCGAGGTCGGCGGGCCCCTGGGCGAGCAGGGGCAGGATGCTCAGTGCCCGGTCGACGGTCTGACTCATGGGGTGCGTACCTCCTCGGGTGCCCGGTCGGCTGCGGTCCAGCCGGGGCCGAGACGAAGTCTCCCCCAGGCCTCGTCGTCGAGGGCGGCGAGGCGGTCGGCGTGGTCGCGGGCGGGCGGGTCGGTGAGGTCGCCGGGGACGGTGAGAACGGCGGCGGCCATCAGGTGCCCGTGCCGGACCCGGTCGCGTACGGGCAGCCCGCGCAGGGTGGCGGAGAGGAACCCGGCGGCGAACGCGTCCCCGGCCCCGACGGCGGCGACGACGTCGACGCGGAGGGCGGGCACGACGGTGACGGTGTCCCCGCCCTCTCCGACGGCGCTTCCGGCCCCTCCGGAATTCTCAGTTCCTTCGGCGTTCGAGGAGCGAGGTCCGGGGCGGTGCCCCGAGAACACCGTCACGCCCGCACTCCCGCGCTTCACCACCACCACGGACGGCTCCGGCAGCGCCGCCCGGATCGCCCCCGCGCCGACGATCCCCCACGCCTCCTCCGCCTCGTCCTCGCCCACGAACACCAGGTCGGCCCGGCGTGCCAGCTCCAGGAGGACCGAGGCGTCGGCCGTCCCGCCCCGCCACAGATGCGGCCGGTGGTTCACGTCGAAGGAGACGAGCGGGCGGTCCGCCCGGGGTGCCGTCAGGTCCCGCAGCAACGCCAGGCAGTCGGCGGACAGCGCGGCCGTGATCCCGGACAGGTGCAGGACGCGGCCCGCGAACAGGTCCTCGTACGGCATGTTGTCCGACGACATCGCCGATGCCGCCGATCCCGCCCGGTAGTAGGCGACCTCGTGCGCGTCGGTCCCCCGGTCCGTGGCCGTACGGAAGTAGATGCCCGTCGGGCGGGCCGGGTCCCGGCGCACGGCCGAGGTGTCGACCCCGTACCCCGCGATCGTCTCGACCAGGTGGTCGCCGAAGCCGTCCGCCCCGACCCGGCCGACCCAGGCCGCCCGGTGCCCGGCGGCGGCGAGCGCGCAGGCCACGTTGGACTCGGCGCCCCCGATCCCGCGTCCGAAGGAGGGCACGTCGGCGAGGCGGCCGGGCCGCGAGGGCAGGAACGTCACCATGGACTCACCGAGACAGACGGCATCGGTGGTCGTGGCGGCGCTGGCCGTCCCTGCTGCGGGTCCGGACACGGAGGGCTCCTCGCTGATCGGCGTGCGGGCCGGTGATCACCGTCGACCGGGCATCTGGTCACCATTGACCCGGCGTCGGCTCGGATGTTAGACAGCGTTGAGCGATATACGCAATGGGTGTTGCATATGTTGCAACGAACTTCGAGGAGCTTCCCTTGACCGCCGAACGCCCCACCGGCCCCACCGCCCCCCGCCCCGGCGACCTCGCCGCCGGCCTCGCCGACGAGCGCGTCGACCACCGCTTCAAGGCCCTGCCGCCGGACGCGGACGGCCTGACCGTCGGGGCCCTGGCCGCCGAGCGCCGCAACCTCTTCACCGGCGGGTTCACCACCCCCGTACTCGCCCTGTCCGCCGAGTCGGTCGAGCACAACCTCGCGCTCCTGGAGACGTACGCCGAGCGGCACGGCCTCGCGTTCGCCCCGCACGGCAAGACGTCCATGTCGCCGCAGCTCTTCGCGGACCAGCTGAAGCGCGGCGCGTGGGGCATCACGGCCGCCGTGCCGCACCAGGCGCGGGTCTACCGGGCGTACGGCATCGGGCGGATCTTCCTCGCCAACGAGCTGGTCGACGCCGTGGCCCTGCGCTGGCTGGCCGCCGAGATGACGGCCGACCCGGAGTTCCGCTTCATCTGCTACGTCGACTCCGTGCGCGGCGTGGAACTGATGGAGGCGGCCCTGAGCGCGGCGGGCGCCACCCGCCCGGTCGACGTGGTCGTGGAGCTGGGCGCGGGCGAGGGCGCGCGCACCGGGGCCCGCACGGAGGCCGACTGCACGGCGGTGGCCGACGCGGTGGCGGCGGCCGGGTCGCTGCGCCTGGTGGGGGTCGCCGGGTACGAGGGCGAGGTGCCGGACGCGGACCCCGAGCGGGTAGGGGCGTGGCTGCGGCGGCTCGTCGCACTGGCGGCCGCCTTCGACGGCGAGAAGCGGTTCGCCGGAGCCGACGCGATCGTCATCAGCGCAGGCGGCAGCGCCTGGTTCGACGCGGTCGCGGAGGTCTTCGCAGAGGTCCCCGAACTCAGCCTGCCCGTACTCAAGTTGCTCCGCTCCGGTGCGTACGTCTCGCACGACGACGGGCACTACAAGCACCTCACCCCGTTCAACCGGGTTCCCGAGGAGGGCGCACTGGAGCCCGCCTTCCGCCTCTGGGCGCAGGTCGTCTCCCGCCCGACCGGTGAGCAGGCGTTCCTGAACGCGGGCAAGCGGGACGCGGCGTACGACCTGGATCTGCCCGAGGCGCAGGTGGTGCGCTCCGGCCGGGATGGTTCGATCCGGCCCGCCACCGGGATCACGGTCACCGGACTCTCCGACCAGCACGCCTGGGTGCGTACGGAGGAAGGGGCCGAGCTGGAGGTGGGCGACTGGGTCGGCATGGGCCTCTCGCACCCCTGCACCAGCTTCGACAAGTGGCAGCTGATCCCGCTGGTGGAGGCGGACGGCACGGTCGCCGACTACATCCGCACGTTCTTCTGAGCCGTCAGCGCTTCTGAGCCGTACGCGAAGAGACAACGCACCCGAAAGGTGACCCATGGACCTGGTCCTGCGTGACGCGCGCGTCGTCGACGGCACCGGCGCCCCCTCCTGCCGCGCCGATGTGGCCCTCGCCGGCGGCCGGATAGCCGAGATCCACCGCGAGGGCTCCCCCGGCCCCCGCCCCACCGCCACCCGGGCACTCGACGCGGACGGGCTCGCCCTCGCCCCCGGCTTCATCGACATGCACGCCCACAGCGACCTGGCGCTGCTGCGCGACCCGGACCACAGCGCGAAGGCGGCGCAGGGCGTCACGCTCGAAGTGCTGGGCCAGGACGGCCTGTCGTACGCCCCCGTCGACGACCGTACGCTCGCCGAGGTCCGCCGCTCCATCACCGGCTGGAACGGCGACGGCTCCGACATCGACTTCGACTGGCGCACGGTCGGCGGCTATCTGGACCGTCTGGACCGCAACTTCGGCGGCCAGGGCATCGCGGTGAATGCCGCCTACCTCATCCCGCAGGGCACGGTCCGGATGTACGCGGTCGGCTGGGACGACCGCCCGGCCACCGGTGCCGAACTGACCCGGATGCGGGAGCTGGTGGACCAGGGCATGCGCGAGGGCGCGGTCGGCATGTCCTCCGGTCTGACCTACACCCCGGGAATGTACGCGGACGACGCCGAACTCACCGAGCTCTGCCGGGTGGTGGCCCGCCACGGCGGCTACTACTGTCCCCACCACCGCAGTTACGGGGCGGGTGCGCTGGAGGCGTACGAGGAGATGGTGCGGCTGACGCGCAACGCGGGCTGCGCGCTCCATCTCGCCCACGCCACCATGAACTTCGGTGTCAACAAAGGCAGGGCTCCCGACCTCCTCGCCCTGCTCGACGGCGCGCTCGCCGCCGGGGCCGACATCTCGCTCGACACCTACCCGTACACCCCGGGCTGCACCACGCTCGTGGCGATGCTGCCGAGCTGGGCGAGCGAGGGCGGCCCGGAGTCGGTCCTGACGCGGCTCGCGGGCGCGGAGAGCGCGGAGAAGATCCGCCACCACCTCGAAGTACTGGGCTCGGACGGCTGTCACGGTGTGCCGATCGAGTGGGACACCATCGAAGTCTCCGGCGTCGGCGCCCCGCATCTGGGCGAGTACGTGGGCCGCACGGTCGCGGAGTCGGCGGCGCTGCGGGGCGAGGAGCCCTGGGTGACCGCACGGCGGCTGCTCACCGAGGACCGGCTCGGGACGACGATCCTCCAGCACGTGGGCCACGAGGAGAACGTCCGGCAGATCATGGCCCACCCGGTGCACACCGGCGGCAGCGACGGCATCCTCCAGGGCGACAAGCCGCACCCGCGCGCGTACGGCACGTTCCCGCACTATCTGGGGCGCTACGCACGGGAGTTGGGCATCCTCTCGCTGGAGGAGTGCGTGGCCCACCTGACCTCGCGCCCGGCCGCCCGGCTGCGGCTCGCGGACCGGGGCCTGGTGCGCGAGGGCTACCGCGCGGACCTGGTGCTCTTCGACCCGGAGACCGTGGCGGCGGGCTCGACCTTCGAGGAGCCGCGCACGCTGCCGGTGGGCATCCCGCACGTACTGGTCGACGGCCGGTTCGTCATCGAGGACGGCAAGCGGACGTCGGTGCTGGCGGGGCGGGCGGTCCGGGGCGCGGGGACGGCAGCGACCTGACCACGCCCCCTCACCCGGAGTCGGCGGCGGGCGGCAGCTCCCGGCCCAGGGCAGCCCGCCCTCCCCCCACTGATACCTTACGACGTAATGAGTTATCCGTCGGGTGTTGCTTCACGACGTAAGGAGTCGCACGTGGTGGTCTTCGCGGGGCAGGGCGACCCCCGCCGCTCCCTCTCCCTCCTGTGGCGCGCGGACGCCCCGCAGCCGACGCGCGGCGGCCCGGGGCCGAAGCCCCGGCTGAGCGTGGACGCGATCGTGGCGGCCGCCGTCGCGCTCGCGGACGAGGAGGGGATGGGGGCCCTGTCGATGCGCGCGGTCGGCGACCGCCTCGGGCGCACGGCGATGGCGCTCTACACGTACGTCCCCGGCAAGAGCGAGCTGCTGGACCTGATGTACGACTCGGTGCACGCCGAACTCCCGTCCCACTACCCGGAGCCGGAGGAGTCGGACGACGGCTGGCGGGCGGCGCTGACCGTCTGGGCGGGAGACCTCCTGGAGTTCTACGTCCGCCACCCCTGGGTGCTCCAGGTCTCGCAGGCGCGGCCGGTGCTGGGGCCGCACGAGTACGCGGGCCTGGACACGCTGATCACCCTGTTGCGGGCGACGGGGCTGACGGCCGGGGCGGTGCGGCGGCTGGTGGGCACCCTGTTCCCGTTCGTCCGGGGCTCGGCGCAGACGGTGGCCGATGCCCGGCGGGCCGCGGCGGCCACCGGGAGCTCCGACGCGGAGTGGTGGGCGGCGCGCTCGGCGGCGCTGACGGAGCTGGTCCCCGACTTCGCGGAGCGCTTTCCCGCCGTGAGCGGCCTGGAGGCGGAGGGGGCGGTGGAGCCGTATCCGGACCCGGGCCTGGAGGAGGGCGCGGAGGCGGTGCCGTATCCGGAGCGGGAGGCTCGGGAGACGTTCCGGGCGGGGCTCGGGGTGCTGCTGGACGGGATCGAGGCGGCGCGCGCCCGGCGGCCCTGAGGGTGGTCAGGCCCGCCCGGCGCGCGCCCGGGATCACGCACGTACGACCCGGACTACGGCTACGGCCTGCCGCTACGGCTTGGGCAGCGCACAGCCCTCGCGGTCCAGGTCGATCTTGTTGCCGGTGCCGATGCACGGGACCATGTTGTACGTCTGCTGGGCGTAGTTGATGCCCTCGCGGACGGTCACCTCGCCGTGCTCGTCGACCTCGCACGGGTTGTTGACCGTGCACGCCCGGCCGCTCTCGTTGCCGGTGTTGTTGACGGCGACCACCTTGCCGGTGGCGTCGTCGATCACCGGCGAGCCGGACGTACCGCCGATGGTCCGGCACTCCGGGGTGTAGCGGACCGAATCCTTCCAGGTCCACCGGCCCTCCTTGAGCCGGTGGACGAAGCCGTCGATGTCGCAGCTGTAGGTGCGCCTCCAGTAGCCGGAGGCGACCGTGATGGCGGTGCCCGCCACCGGGTGGGCGGTCTCCAGCTCCAGCGCCCGGATGCCGTAGCGGTCCGCGATCTGCCGGTAGGTGCTGGTGAGTTCGTAGAGCGAGAGATCGGTGTCGGTCATGGTGCCGTACGCGATCCTGCTCGCCCTCAGGGTGCCGACACCCCTGCCCGAGGCGTTGAGCAGGGTGAACGTCCGGGAGGACGGCTGGTCGACGACGACCTCGCCGGGGCCCGGGAAGCCGGACTCCATGCAGTGCCCGTTGGAGAGCACGAGGGCGGGGTCGGTGGGGGCGGAGTCGGGCGAACGGACCACGGAGCCCGAACAGTTGCTGAGTGCGACGGTCCCGGCGAAGGTCACGGCCTTCACGCCGGGACCGGCCTGGGGCGCGTCTTCCCGGACCTGTGTCCGCGGTGCGGGTTCGACTGCGACGGCGGGCGCGACACCCGCCCCCAGGAGCAGGACAGCGAGAAACGCACCGACGAGAGGCTTGCTCATGTGGGGGTCCCCTCCAGTGATGCCAAGGGCCGGAGATCTTCCAGCTTTTGACATGCGCATGCTGGCGCAGATGTCAGGGCATCACAAGGGGGCGATTCCGGACGAAGCCTAGGCCGAGGCAGCGACCGTCGCTGTGGCTACGGCCGTGACCGTTGCTGTGGCTGTGTCCGTGTCCGTGCCCTCGTCCCCTCCGCGGTGGATGTGGTCGCGCCCCCACTCACCCAGGGGTTCCAGCGCCGCGTTCAGCGAGAAGCCCAGCGGCGTGAGCGAGTACTCCACACGCGGGGGCACTTCCGCGAACACCTCTCGGTGCACGATGCCGTCGTCCTCCAGCTCCCTGAGCTGGGAGCTGAGCACCTTCTCGGTCACCCCGGGCACGGCCCGGCGCAACTCGCCGAAGCGGCACGTCTTCTCGTTCAGCGCCCACAGGATGAGCACCTTCCACTTGCCGCCGATCACGTCCATCGCCGCGTCGATCCCGCAGACGAAAGCCCCCGGCCTCCGTACGATCCGCATCGTCCACCCCTCCGCCACCTGGTCACTCACCGCGGGGTAACCACCCACTCGGAAGTGCGTACTTGTCGCCCCCGGCGCCTTCGGCCAGCCTAGTCGGCATGCCTGACAACACCACTGCTTCCGCCTCTCCCGCCCCTGTCACCCTGCTCGGCCTCGGCTCGATGGGCACCGCGTTCGCCCGTACCTGGCTCGCCGCCGGCCACCCCCTGACCGTCTGGAACCGCAGCCCCGGCCGGACCGCCGAACTCGCCGCCGCGGGCGCGCGGGTGGCCGCCACGGCGGCCGAGGCGGTGGCCGCGAGCCCGCTCGTCGTCGCCTGCCTCATGGACGACGCCTCGGTCCGAGAGGCGCTGGCCGACGCCGACCTCACGGGCAAGGACCTGGTCGACCTCACCACCTCCACCCCGGGCGAGTCGCGCGCCCGTGCGTCCTGGGCCGAAGGGCGCGGCGCGCGCTTCCTGGACGGCGGGATCATGGCCGTGCCCCCGATGGTCGGCGTGCCGGAGTCCGGCGCCTATGTCTTCTACAGCGGTTCGCACGAGGTCTTCGACACCCATCGCGAGACGCTGGCCGTACCGACGGACGCCCGGTTCGTCGGCGACGACGCCGGGGCCGCCGCACTGCACGACGTGGCGCTGCTCAGCGCGATGACCGCGATGTTCGCCGGGGCCCGGCACGCGTTCGCGCTGGTGGAGAACGCGGGGATCGACCCGAAGGAGTTCGGCGCACTGTTGGCGGGCTGGCTCACGGCGATGGCCCCGCACACCGCGCTGTTCGGCGAGGACGTGCCGCCCGAGGACACGACCAGCCCTGCCGTGGTGGCGGCGGGCGACGCGGCGCTGCTGCGTACGGCCCGGGAACAGGGCGTGGACACGGCGTTGCTGATCGCGTCGGCCGGCGCGGTGAACGGGGTCTGACGGCCGCCGGGTCAGACCTTCGCCGCCGCGGCCTCCTTCGCGTACGTCACGGCCTGGAGCAGGGTCAGCCCCGGTTCGGCCCGGCGCAGGATCTTGATGGCCTCGACGGAGTCGGCAGGCCCCTCGTGCCCGGCCTCGGCCAGCCGCCGTCGCACCCAGCGGCCGCGCAGTTCCTCGTCCGGACGCTCGGCCGCGTCCTCGGCCAGGGCGAGGGCGCGTTCCAGGCCGGGCCGCTCGGCCTCCGTCGCGGTCTCCAGCGCACGGCGGAGCGCGGTGACGACGTCGGGGGCGTCGCGGAGGACGTGTACGGCGAGGGGCTGGGGCTTACGGAACAGGCTCATGGGACCACCGTTCCCCGGGCGGGTCCGGTCCGCACCGGAGTTGAGCAAGATCTGAGCCCGCCGCGCGCTCGTGACGGGCACGGAACCGCCGGGGCTCCCCGCGCCCGCGTCCGGCCCGACGTCCCGGCCCGACCTCTCGGCCCCACCGCCCGGCCTCTCGGCCCGAGGTCCCGGTCCCACCGGCCGGGCGTGTGTCGGTCCGCAGGCCGAGGTGCCGCACGGCCCCGGCTGCGTACGGTCGAGCCATGACACTCGTCCTCGACGCCTACCTCGCCCGCATCGGCTGGACCGGTGAGCCCGGGGATCTCCGTGCCACGCCGGAAGTACTGCGGTCCCTGCACCACGCCCATCTGCTGGGCATCCCGTTCGAGAACCTGGAGCCCGTGCTCGGCTCCGCGCCCTCGCTGGCGCTCGACGACCTGGAGGCGAAGCTGGTCCGCAGCGAGCGCGGCGGGTACTGCTACGAGCACAACACCCTCTTCTCCGCCGTACTGAAGCGGATCGGCTTCGGCGTGACGCCGCTGACCGCCCGGGTGCTGCTGGGCGCCGCGCCGGGCGACATCCGGCCCCGTACGCACATGCTGATGCGGGTGGACGTGCCCGGTGAGCCGCGGCCGTATCTGGCGGACGTCGGCTTCGGCGTGGTCGGGGCCCTGCTGGAGCCGATCGAGCTGGTGGAGGGCGCCGAGCTGTCCGTCGCCCCGCGCCACCACCGGCTGGTCCACGCCCCGCACGACGGCCCGCTGCCCATGTGGGAGCTCCAGGCGGAGAAGGGCGGCTCCTGGGAGGCGCAGTACGCGTTCACCCTGGAGCCGTTCGAGGCGCCGGACTACGAGGTGATCAACTGGCACATCGCGACGCACCCGCGCTCACCGTTCCGCCAGGCGGTGTACGCGAACCGCACCCGGCCCGGCGCGCACCTGTCACTGTCGGGGCTCGCCCTGGTGGAGACGGCCGACGACGGCACGGTCGAGGAGCGGCAGCTGAAGGACGGGGCCGAGGCCCTGCGCGTCCTGGCGGACGACTTCGGCGTACGGCTCCCGGAGGGGACCCGGCTGCCGGAGTGACCCCCTGCGGCCGCCCGGCCGGGGCCCGGCCGCCCCGGGGCCGCCGGACCCGCGTGGCGCATCTCACCCGCCCCGGCCGCCCACGCCCCATTCCAAGCCGCGACCCCGCCGCGACCGGGCGATCCCACGGCCCGGAGCGGCGGCGGGCATAGCGATGGAAGACGGACCGGGGCGGCGCGGCGCCCCGGAGGACGTACGGCCGGAGCAATCCCCGCGCACCGCGCGAAACGCGGCCGTAAGCTCGCGGACATGCAGGTCATCCAGTCCACGAAGCTCGCCAATGTCTGTTACGAGATCCGGGGCCCCGTGCTGGAGGAGGCGATGCGGCTGGAAGCGGCCGGTCACCGCATCCTCAAGCTCAACACGGGCAACCCCGCCGCGTTCGGGTTCGAGTGCCCGCCGGAGATCCTGGAAGACATCCTGCGCAACCTCGCGGGCGCGCACGGCTACGGCGACGCGAAGGGCCTGCTGTCCGCGCGCCGCGCGGTGATGCAGCACTACCAGACCAAGGGCATCGACCTCGATGTCGAGGACATCTACCTCGGCAACGGCGTCTCCGAGCTGATCCAGATGTCGATGCAGGCACTGCTGGACGACGGCGACGAGGTGCTCGTACCGGCCCCCGACTATCCCCTGTGGACCGCCTCGGTCTCGCTGGCGGGCGGGACGGCCGTGCACTACCGGTGCGACGAGCAGGCCGACTGGATGCCGGACCTGGCCGACATCGAGCGGAAGATCACCGACCGCACCAAGGCCCTGGTGATCATCAACCCGAACAACCCCACCGGCGCGGTGTACGACGACGAGATGCTGCGCGGTCTCACCGAGATCGCCCGGCGGCACAACCTCGTCGTGTGCTCCGACGAGATCTACGACCGCATCCTCTACGACGGCGCGACGCACACTCCGACGGCGACGCTGGCCCCGGATCTGATGGTGCTGACCTTCAACGGTCTTTCGAAGAACTACCGGGTGGCGGGCTACCGCTCCGGGTGGCTGGCCGTCTGCGGTCCGAAGGCGCACGCCACCTCGTACATCGAAGGGCTGACGATCCTCGCCAACATGCGGCTCTGCGCCAACATGCCCTCGCAGCACGCCGTGGCCACCGCTCTCGGCGGGCGCCAGTCCATCGAGGACCTGGTCCTGCCGGGCGGCCGGATTCTGGAGCAGCGGGACGTGGCGTACGACCTGCTGACCTCGATCCCCGGCGTGACCTGCGTGAAGCCGAAGGGGGCGCTGTACCTCTTCCCGCGGCTCGACCCCAGGGTCTACAAGATCAAGGACGACCGGCAGATGGTCCTGGACCTGCTGCGGGCCGAGAAGATCATGGTCGTGCAGGGCACCGGCTTCAACTGGCCCGAGCCCGATCACTTCCGGATCGTCACGCTGCCGACGGCCGAGGACCTGACCGACGCCGTGACGAGGATCGGCACCTTCCTGGACGGTTACGGACAGCCGTAGCGCGATCACTCTCCCGGACCGCACACAACTTTAGACTCATTCCAAGGTAGGATGGTCCCTACGCACCACCGGGAGGCCATCCATGTACGAGCCGATCCGCAGCGCTTCGGTCCACACACCGACCGACGGCGCGGACTTTCCGCACCGCAGCCGCGAGGAGGAGCTGGACATCCAGCTCGCCGGACATCTCGCCGCGCTCCTCGCGGTCACGGACGAGCTGGGCCTCGCCGAGGCGGGCGACCGTATCGCCGAGCAGGTGGCCCGGCTGCGCGGCGCCCCGCCGGCCCGGCACGCCGGGCTGACCGACGCCGCCCCCGCCGACCTCCACCGCCGCGCCCACGCCCTCGCGGGCCGCGCGCTGGTCGTGGCCGCGTCGCGCGCGGACACGACCGCCGCCATCCTCGCCGCCGAGCGGATGGACGCCCACACCGCGGCTCTCGCCGCCACCGCCGGGCCCGCCCCCTCGGGGCAGCTGGTCGGCGCCCACTGACGGCCTCGGTCCGCGTGCCGCGAAGGCGCGCGGACCGGGTGCCATACCGGTCACCGCAGGGCCCGCGCCGGGCGCCGCCGCGGTGACCGCCGATCCCGGCCGTTGCGTACTGGGATGCCCCCTTCATCTGCCGTACACCCGGCACAGCCCGGAATGTGGGTTTCCGCGAGCACGCTGCGCGGGTGAGACGCATCGTGGGAATCGTCCTGGCGGTCCTGTTGGCGGTCGGCGTGGCAGCCGCCGTCGCAGCGGGCCGAAACAACGGGGACAGCGGCACGGCGACGACGACCGTGCGAGGAGTGATCGGGTCGGAGAAGGCCGAGTTCTTCGCCGACCCCGACACCGTGAAGGCCCTCGCGGCCAAGGGATACACCGTCCGGGCCGAGACCTCCGGGTCCTGGGCCATGGACCGGCTCCCCCTCAAGGGGTACGACTTCGCCTTCCCCGGCTCCAAGGCCCCGGCCGATGAGCTGCTCCGCGGGTCCGGGAACCGGGGCGGCCCGCTGCGGCCGTTCTACTCACCGCTCGTCGTCGTCGCCCACCGCAACGCGGCCGAGGTCCTCGCGGACAACGGTTTGGCCCGGCTGCGGGCCGACGGCGGCTCGAAGTTCACCACCCGGGGCACGCTGCTCATGGGCCCCTATCTGGCGGCGGCCGAGGACGACCGGACCTGGCAGCAGCTCAAGGGAGCGGCCGGACATGCCGAGTTGAGCGGCACGGTGTTCATCACGAGCACCGACCCGGTGGCCTCCAACTCCGGCGCCCTCTACCTCGCCGCCGCCTCCTACGTCGCCGACGGCGGCCGGGTGGCGGCGGACGCCCGGGCCGTCGAACGTACGGCACCGCTGATGCGCAAGCTCGTCCAGGTGCAGGGCGCCCAGCAGACCGGCAGCGACGCGCCCTTCCGGGACTTCATCAGCGGGGTCGGCAACCCGCTCGCCCTGGTCTACGAGTCGCAAGTGGCCTCGCTTCTGATGCACAGCCAGCCACAGGAGGTCGGCGACCTCGTCGTCCTCTACCCGGACACCACGGTCTCCAGCGACCACACCCTCGTCCCGCTGACCGCCCGGGGGCGGGAGCTCGGCGAGCTGCTGGCCGCCGACCCGGCACTGCGGAAGCTCGCGGTACGGCACGGCTTCCGGCCCCAGGGCGCGGCGGCCGAGTTCATCGCCGCCACCGCGGACCACACCGCGTACATCGACCAGCGGCTGACCGGCGTACGGCAGGCGCCCGTGCCCACAGCGGAGGTGCTGCGCCGGATGGCCCACCGGGCCCGCGGCCGATGAGCCGGCCGTCCGCGCCGCGGCCTGCCCCCGTCAACCGATCCGGCCCCGCACCGGAACCCTCAGCCCAGGAGACCCCTGCCATGCCCCAGGACGCCGGACCCCCGGGCCCCCGACTGCCGTACGATCCGCCGACCACCCCGCTCGTGCTCACCCCGCCCGAGCCCGTCGCAGCCGTCCGGCCCGAGCAGGCCGCCGGGCTCGTCCCGGTCGACGACGCGGTGCGCGAGGAGATGGCCCGGCGGGCCGAGGAGTACGTGGGCTCCCTCACCGGACTCGACAGCCGGTCACCGGAGTTCAGCGCCCGGGTGGGCGAGATCGCGGCGCTCGGGCAGGGTGACATCCGGGGCGCCGCCCAGCAGTCCAACCGGATGCTCGACCGCACCGTCCGTTCGCTCGCCTCCGGCGAGGGCGACGCCCCCGCCCGCGTCGGCGCCTCGCTGGTGGAGCTGCGCCGCACGGTGGAGGACCTCGATCCGCGCGACGCACCGGGGCGCGGGCCCCGCCGGCTGCTGTCCCGGCTGCCCGGCGGGAACCGGCTGCGCGACCACGTGGCGAAGTACGCCTCCGCCCGCGGGACCCTCGACCGGATCGTCGGCTCCCTCCGCAGCGGCCAGGACGAACTGCGGCGCGACAACGCCGCGTTGCACACCGAGCGCACCCGGCTCTGGGACACCATGGGCAAGCTCCAGGAGTACGCGGTCCTCACCGAGGCCCTGGACGGCGTCGTGGAACGGCGCGTCGCGGAGGCCGAGGCGGCGGGCGACCCGGTACGGGCCGACGCGCTGCGGGCCGACGTCCTCTTCCCCGTACGGCAGAAGCACCAGGACCTGCTGACCCAGATCGCGGTCTGCGCGCAGGGCTACCTGGCGATGGACGTCGTACGGCGCAACAACGACGAGCTGATCAAGGGCGTCGACCGGGCGGCCACCACGACCCTGTCCGCGCTGCGGATCGCCGTGATGCTCTCCTCCGCCCTGGAGAACCAGCGCCGGGTGACCGAGCAGGTGCGGGTGCTGCGCTCGACCACGGAGGAGCTGATCCGGGGCAACGCGGAGATGCTGGCCACGCAGAGCGGGGAGATCCAGCGCCTCGCGGCCGAACCGGCCGTCGGCGTCGAGACGCTGCGTACGGCGTTCGGGCAGATCTACGCGACGCTGGACGCCATCGACACGTACCGGGCGCGGGCGACCGGGGCGATGGCCGCCACCGTGGAGGCGCTCACCTCCGAACTCCAGGAGGCGGGGACGCGGTTGGACCGCAGCCGGACCACGGACGCGACGCTGGAAGGGGGCCGCTCGTGAGACGCCTCCCGAAGCGCGCCCCACGGCCCGGGCGGGCCCCGCGCTCCCTCGCCCCGCTGCTGGCCGCTCTCCTGCTGGTCCCGCTCGCCGCCTGCACGGACGGCGGCGCGGGGAGCGGCCGGGGCGCCGACGGTGACGGGCGGCCGGGTACCGGGGGGACGGGCCCGGCCGCGGGCACGATCCGGGTGCTGGCGTCCAGCGAACTCAGCGACATGAAACCCCTGCTGGAGGAGGCCCGCAAGGCGACCGGGATCACCGTGCGGCCCACCTGGTCCGGCACGCTGGAGGCGGTCGAGCGGCTGGCGTCCGGCTCGGCGGACAGGGACTTCGACGCGGTGTGGCTGTCGTCCAACGACTATCTGCGGCTGCGCCCGGAGGCCGCCCGGGCGGTCGCCTCCGAGACCCCGCTGATGACCTCCCCGGTGGCCCTCGGGGTGCGGCCCGCGGCGGTGCGGCGGCTCGGCTGGGACCCGGAGCGGGTCAGCTGGGCGCAGGTCCACCGGGCGGTCGCCGCCGGGGACCTGACGTACGGGATGACCGACCCCAAGCGTTCCAACTCCGGTTTCTCCGCACTGATATCGGTGACGTCCGGGCTCTCCGGCGCACAAGCGGCGCTCACCGACGCCGATGTCCGGCGCGCGGGGCCGAAGCTGAAGGAGTTCTTCGCGGGGCAGCGCCTCACCTCCGGCTCCTCGGGGTGGCTGGCCTCCGCTTACGCCCGGCGCTCCACCGTGGACGCGCTGATCAACTACGAGTCGGTGCTGCTCTCGCTGAACCGGGACAGCGGCGCCGGGCTGACGGTGATCCGCCCCCGGGACGGCGTGGTGACCGCCGACTATCCGCTCAGCACGCTCAGCGGGGCCGCACCCGCCGCGCGGGACGCCGTACGGACCCTGACCGAGCACCTCAGATCCGCCCCCGTGCAGCGGGAGATCACCGAGCGGACGCTGCGTCGCCCGGTCGTCGCCGCCGCGCGCCCGGCCGACCCGCTCTCGCACGAGCAGCGCCGCGAGCTGCCCTTCCCCGGTTCGCGGTCGGTCGCGGACGGGCTGCTGTCGGCGTACGAGCACCGGCTGCGGCGCCCCTCCCGGACGGTGTACGTCCTGGACACCTCCGGTTCGATGAAGGGCGAGCGGCTGGCCCGGCTCAAGTCCGCGCTGGCCGGGCTGACCGGGGATTTCCGTCAGCGGGAGGAGGTCACGCTGCTGCCGTTCGGCTCCACGGTCAAGCGGGTCCGCACGCACACCGTGGACCCGGCGGACCCGAAGGCGGGCCCGGCGGCGATCCGGGCGGACACCGCCGCGCTGACCGCCGAGGGGAACACGGCGATCTACTCGTCGCTGACCGCCGCCTACGACCACCTGGGCCCGGACACCGAGTCCGCGTTCACCTCCATCGTGCTGATGACGGACGGCGAGAACACGGCGGGCCGGTCGGCGGCCGACTTCACCGCGTTCTACCGGGCCCTGCCCGAGGCCCGGCAGGCCAGCCCCGTCTTCCCGGTGGTGTTCGGCGACTCCGACCGCTCCGAGCTGGACGCGATCGCCGCACTGACCGGCGGGCGGCTGTTCGACGGGACGAAGGAACGGGGTCCGGGGTCTTTGGACGGGGCGTTCGAGGAGATCCGTGGCTACCAGTAGAACGACGGCGGCGGGCCGGGCCCTCGCGTATCTGGAATCGACCCGGAACCTCACCGGCAGCGCCGCCGCCCTCGTCGGGCTGGCCCTCACCTTCACCGGGGTCGCGGGCCCCTACTGGCCGGTGGTGGTCGGCGGGCTGTACGGGGCGGGCGCGCTGCTCGCCCCGCCGTCCCGGCCGCCCGCCCCGGAGTTCGAGGAGCCGTCGTCCCGGCTGGACGAGCTGCGGGCCGACCTCGCGACCCTGCGGGCCTATCTGGACCGGGTGGACCTGCCGCCCGCCGGACGGGACCGGCTGACCGAGTTGACCGGCCTGCTGGACGGGCTGCTGGCCCCGGGCTGGGTCTCCGACGCGCTGGCGGAGGACCCGGAGGGCGTGCACGTACTGGCGCGGGCGGTGCGCCGGGACGTACCGGAGTCGGTGGACGCGTTCGTACGGACCCGGTGGTGGACGCGGCTCACGCCGGGCGCGCGGGGTCCCGAGGAGGAGCTGGAGCGACAGGTGGCGCTGCTGCACGCGGAGGCGCAGGCGCTGGTGGACGGGTTGCGTGAGACGGAGGAACTGCGCCAGCGGTCCCACACGAAGTATCTGGAGGACCGGGGCGGGGGCGTTCCGCCGGTCGGACGGCCCCCGGAACCGTGAGGGGGTTCCGGGGGCCGGGAGGGTGTCCTCGGTCGGGGACAACGCCTCCGGGGGCTGTCGGCGACGACAGGCCCCGATACCGCGGCGGGCCGAGTCGGCCCCACAGGTCAGGGCGGATGTCCGATGGACCCGGCCGCGGGGTTCTGGAGGAGTACCGGGCTCAGCCCAGGCGCGCGACGAGCGCGTGGTACTCGTCCCACAGCTCCTTGGGCGTGTGGTCGCCGAAGGTGTTGAGGTGCTCGGGGACCAGGGCGGCCTCCTCGCGCCAGACCTTCTTGTCGACCGTGAGCAGGAAGTCGAGGTCGGCCTCGGAGAGGTCCAGGCCCTCGGTGTCCAGCGCGCCCTTGGCGGGCAGGATGCCGATCGGGGTCTCGACACCCTCGGCCTTGCCCTCCAGGCGCTCCACGATCCACTTGAGCACGCGGCTGTTCTCGCCGAAGCCGGGCCAGACGAACTTGCCCGCCTCGTTCTTGCGGAACCAGTTCACGTAGTAGATCTTCGGCAGCTTCGACTGGTCTGGCTTGTCGGCGCCGACCTTCACCCAGTGGTTCATGTAGTCGCCCATGTTGTAGCCGCAGAACGGCAGCATGGCGAACGGGTCGCGGCGCAGCTCGCCGACCCTGCCCTCGGCGGCGGCGGTCTTCTCGGAGGCGACGTTGGCGCCGAGGAAGACGCCGTGCTGCCAGTCGAAGGACTCGGTGACCAGCGGTACGGCGGAGGCCCGGCGGCCGCCGAAGAGGATCGCGGAGATCGGCACGCCCTTGGGGTCCTCCCACTCGGGCGCGATGATCGGGCACTGTCCTGCGGGGACGGTGAAGCGGGCGTTGGGGTGGGCGGCGGGCGTGCCGGACTCGGGGGTCCAGTCGTTGCCCTTCCAGTCCGTGAGGTGCGCGGGCGCCTCCTCGGTCATGCCCTCCCACCAGACGTCGCCGTCGTCGGTGAGCGCGACGTTGGTGAAGACGGAGTTGCCCCACATGGTCTTCATGGCGTTGGCGTTGGTGTGCTCGCCGGTGCCGGGCGCGACGCCGAAGAAGCCTGCCTCGGGGTTGATCGCGTAGAGGCGGCCGTCCTCGCCGAACCGCATCCAGGCGATGTCGTCGCCGATGGTCTCCACGGTCCAGCCGGGGATGGTCGGCTCCAGCATGGCGAGGTTGGTCTTGCCGCAGGCGGACGGGAAGGCGGCCGCGATGTACTTGGGGGCCTCGGCCTCACCGCTCGGCGGCGTGAGCTTCAGGATGAGCATGTGCTCGGCGAGCCAGCCCTCGTCGCGGGCCATGACGGAGGCGATGCGCAGGGCGTAGCACTTCTTGCCGAGCAGGGCGTTGCCGCCGTAGCCGGAGCCGTACGACCAGATCTCGCGGTCCTCGGGGAAGTGCGAGATGTACTTGGTCGAGTTGCACGGCCAGGGGACGTCCTGCTCGCCTTCGGCCAGGGGGGCGCCGAGCGTGTGGACGGCCTTGACGAAGAAGCCGTCGGTGCCGAGCTCGTCCAGGACGGCCTGGCCCATGCGGGTCATGGTGCGCATGGAGACGGCGACGTACGCGGAGTCGGTGATCTCGACGCCGATCGCGGAGAGCGGCGAGCCGACGGGCCCCATGCAGAAGGGCACGACGTACATGGTGCGCCCGCGCATGGACCCGCGGAAGACACCGTCCCGGCCGGTGAAGATCTCCCGCATCTCGGCGGGGTCCTTCCAGTGGTTGGTCGGCCCCGCGTCCTTCTCCTCCTTGGAGCAGATGAACGTACGGTCCTCGACGCGGGCGACGTCGGTGGGGTCGGAGGCGGCGTAGTACGAGTTCGGCCGCTTGGCCTCGTCCAGCTTGGTGAACGTGCCCTTGGCGACGAGCTCCCCGCACAGGCGCTCGTACTCGGCCTCGGAGCCGTCGCACCAGACGACCCGGTCCGGCTGGGTGATGGCTGCGATCTCGTCGACCCAGGAGACCAGCTCCTGGTGGTGGGTGGGGACAGTGAGGGGAGCCGCGATGTCGCGCGCCACGATCGCTCCTAGATGAGGGTGTCAGTTGGGTTGAGGCCCCGTGGGGGCTGCGACCCGGATGCTTCGTACCCTTCGAATTCCCCTGGCGCTCATCCGGTGCCGACTGCACTCATTTGATCATCCGACCGTTCCGCCCATATGTCCAGGGGGCCTCACACGTGAGCATCACCACTCACCAGATCCCCATATCCGTTACCTACGGTTGCGTAGGTAACATGCCGACATGACTGACGCCGCCGCTAGCGCCGCGACCCCGGGCCCCGTCGCACTCGACCCTGCCTCCGTCCCCGTCAAGCCGAGAATGCGCGGCTGGCTGCACGCCGGAATGTTCCCCGCGGTGCTGATCTCCGGAATCACTCTGATCGCCCTGACCGACAGCACGATGGGCCGGATCGCCTGCACGGTCTACGTCCTCAGCGCCTGTCTGCTGTTCGGGGTCAGCGCGGTCTACCACCGCGGCACCTGGGGACCGCGCGGCGAGGCAGTGCTGCGCCGTCTGGACCACGCGAACATCTTCCTGATCATCGCGGGCACCTACACCCCGCTGACCCTGCTCCTGCTCCCCGAGTCGACCGCCCGGCCCCTGCTGTGGGCGGTCTGGGCGGCCGCGGCGGCGGGCATCGCCTTCCGGGTCCTCTGGGTCGGCGCGCCGCGCTGGCTCTACACCCCGTGCTACATCGCGATGGGCTGGGCGGCGGTCTTCTTCCTGCCCGACTTCATGCGGACGGGCGGGATCGCGGTGCTGGTCCTCGTCATCGTCGGCGGGCTGCTCTACAGCGCGGGCGGCGTGATCTACGGGATCAAGAAGCCGAACCCGTCGCCGCGCTGGTTCGGCTTCCACGAGGTGTTCCACTCGCTGACGCTGGCGGCGTTCGTCACGCACTACGTGGGCATCTCGCTGGTGGCGTACCAGCACGGATAGGCACGGTGGACACGGGTGAGGGGCCGGTCGCACGCGGCGACCGGCCCCTCACCGCTGCCTGCGGGCGGCCCTCACCCGCCCAGCTTCGCCGCCAGCTCCCCCGCGTCCGTCGTCGGCGCGTCGCAGACGAAGTGCCGGCAGACGTACGCGGTCGGCTCCCCGTCCACCAGCGGCCGGTCCACGAGCAGGGGGAACTCGGCCCCCGCTCCCGGCCCCTCCCCCGCCGCGACGACCGCACCCGGGGCCCGGCCCAGCAGCGCCGTACGGTGCAGCTCACCGCCGACCGGCCCGGCGACGGCCACCTCGCGGGGCCCGTCGAGCAGCGCTTCGGCGACCGCGAGGCCCCAGCCGATGAAGCGGGGCGCACGCGGGCCGAGCGCCTTCACCACTCCGAGCGCGCCCTCGGCGGCGGTGCGGTGGGCATCGGACCCGGTGTACGCGGCGTAGCCGAGGAGCGCCCCCGCTGCCGCTGTCCACCCGGCCGGGGTGGCACTGTCGGTGGGGTCCTGGGGCCGGCGGATGAGCTGCTCGGCATCGTGGGCGGTGTCGTAGAGCTGCCCGCCTTCGCCGGTGAACTGCTCCAGCACGATGTCCAGCAGGAACCCGGCGAACTCCAGCCAGACGCCCTCGCCCGTCACCGCCGCCAGCGCGAGGAAGCCCTCGGCCACATCGCCGTAGTCCTCCAGCACCCCGGCATTGTCGCCCGCGCGCCCGTCCCTGGAGGTGCGGGTCAGCCGGGCCACCTCGCCGAGGTGGACCCGGACCAGCAGATCGGCGGCCTCGGTGGCCCGCTCGACGAGGTCGGGCCGGTCGAAGTACGCCCCGGTCTCGGCGAGCGCGGCGATGGCGAGCCCGTTCCAGGCGGCGACCACCTTGTCGTCCCGCCCCGGGCGCGGGCGCTGCTCACGGGCGGCGAGCAGCCGGGCCCGTACGTCCGCGACCCGAGCGGCGTCCACGGGCCCCGAGTCCCCCGGCAGCCGCAGGACGGAGGCCCCCTCCTCGAAGGTCCCCTTCTCCGTCACCCCGAAGCAGGCGGCGGCGAAGGCGGCATCCTCCTCGCCGAGCACCTCGCGCAACTGCTCCGGCGTCCACACGTAGAACGCGCCCTCGACGTGCCTGCCGTCCGCGTCCTCACTGTCGGCGTCGAGCGCGGAGGCGAAGCCACCTTCGGCCGTCCGCAGCTCCCGCACCATGAAGTCGGCGGTCTCCAGGGCGATCCGCCTGGCCTCCTCCGACCCGGTGGTGCGCCAGAGATGGGCGTACACGCGGCAGAGCAGCGCGTTGTCGTACAGCATCTTCTCGAAGTGGGGCACGATCCACTCCCGGTCCACGGAGTACCGTGCGAACCCGCCGCCGAGCTGGTCGTAGATCCCGCCCCGGGCCATCGCCGAGCAGGTGTCGGCGGCCATCTGGAGGGCCCCCTCGGCCCCGGTACGGGCGTAGTGCCGCAGCAGGAACTCGACGGCCATGGACGGCGGGAACTTGGGCGCGCCCCCGAACCCGCCGTGCTGCTCGTCGTACTCCCGGGTCAGCCCGAGCAACGCCTGCGCGGTCTCCTGCTCCCCGGGCACCCCGTCCCCGGCGTGCACCAGCGACCGCCCCGCCAGGTCGGCGACGATCCGCCCGGCAACCTCGGCGACCTCCTCACGCCGGTCGCTCCACGCGGCCACCACGCCTTCGAGGACCTGGTGGAAGGAGGGCGACCCGTGCCGGGGCTCGGGCGGGAAGTAGGTCCCGAAGTAGAAGGGTTCGGCGTCGGGCGTGAGGAAAACGGTCATCGGCCACCCACCGTGCCCGGTGGCCGCCTGAACGGCTTCCATGTAGACGGCGTCGACGTCGGGCCGCTCCTCCCGGTCGACCTTCACCGGGACGAAGTGCGCGTTGAGATAGGCGGCCACGGTGTCGTCCTCGAACGATTCGTGGGCCATGACGTGGCACCAATGGCAACTGGCATACCCGACGCTGAGCAGCACGGGCACATCCCGCTTCCTGGCCTCCTCGAACGCCTCGGGCGACCAGGGCCACCAGTCGACGGGATTGTCGGCGTGCTGGAGGAGGTACGGGGAGGTGGTCTGCGTAAGTCGGTTGGCCATACCCCAATCCTCGCGCACCCGCCTCCAGGACACCCGCGCGCCACGGGGCGAGGCGGGAAGGGCAGGTGGGACCGGGGTGCGCTGCCGAAGTCGGGCAGCCCGGCATCGGCGGACAGTAGGCTGGCTCCAGCAGCGCCGGACCTGCCGAGGCCTCTCGAAGGAGGTACACCATGACTGCTGAGATGGTGGTGCCCGCGTGGATGCATACGCAGATCAGCGCGGAGCAGTACGACTCCTGGCCCGAGGAGCAGTGCGCCGGCACCCTGGCACTACTTGACGCAGCGGTTGAGTCCGGTGGACTACGACCCTGCCGACGGGCCCGCCTGCCGGCACGTCGACGAGCGGATGATTCAGGCCTGCACCGCGTCCTCGCGGTCCGGGACGGCTCCCCGATCACCCCACACCACGCCACCGCACATCTCGTGGCCTACGCGCGCGGCCTCGGCCGGGCGGTCGAGGTGCTCTGGCCTACGAGCGCCGAGCACCGCACCTCGTGAGGGTGACCGCCTTCCGCCGCCCCTGAGGTGCTGTCCATCGGGTGAGCGGGAGGCGGCCACCGGTCAATGGCCCGCTCGCGGCGGGGGCGCCGACGTCTGCTGCTCCGCACGGAGGTCGCCGAGGAGCCTGGCCTGGTCGGCCAGCACGCCCGAGAGGATCTCGCGGGCCACCCGGAGCAGTTCCGCCACTCGCGGGCTGGCCAGGGAGTAGTGGACGGTGGAGCCTTCCTTGCGAGTGACCACCAGGTTGGCGCGGCGCAGGACGGCGAGCTGCTGTGACAGGTGTGCCGGTTCGACGCCGACCTCGGGCAGCATCTCGGATACCGCGTGCTCGCGCTCGGCCAGCAGCTCCAGCACGCGGATGCGCGCCGGATGCCCCAGCGTCTTGAAGAAGTCGGCCTTGAGCTGGTACAGCGGCGCGCTCACGGTGCGGGCCCCTCCTCGTCGACGGCCGCTGCCGACCGTACGCCTTCCATGGACACCGGCCATCCTGACGTAGAACCCGGCAGACACGAATCTGCCTAATTACTAAGATTGGCAAATCATAAAGGCTGAGGAGGGAGACTTCGGTGCGTGTTCCGCGAAGGTCCGGAACGGACCACTCCCTGCTGAAGTACCCGTCCCGCCGGTTGAAACCCCTGCGGGCGGCGGCCCTGAGCGCGGACGCCCTGCGCGGCGGCACCGCTGCCGCACGCCGAACCTCCGCATAGCCGCACGCAGAGGCCCATGCCGGAGCGGCTCGCTCAGCGTCCCTCGCCCGGCGCCAGGCGGAAGCCGGTCACGGTCTACGGAGTGATCCGGAGCAAGGTGTCATGCGGTCCGTGGACCCAGCCGCCCAGGGTGCGGCGGTAGTGGGCGGCCTCGTGCTGCTCGGCGATCTCCGTCGCGGGGCCCATGACGGTGATCGACCAGCCGGGGACGGCGGAGCCAGGGAGATCGTCCACCTGGTAGGTGACCGTCGGCGAAACGGACGCCGCCTGTACCGGTGCGCGGACGACGAGATGGCCGTGCGTCCAGGTGTGCGGCAGGCCGTACGGCAGGCTCGCCGCGACGCAGCAGGACGAGGCGGCCTCGCGCACTCCCCTCCAGGAGCCACAGCGCTTCCGCGCCCGGCATCTCCACCAGACGTCCGGTCGTCATCCGTACCTCTCCTCGCCCTGCCCGCCTCCGTGTGGCGATAGCCGCCGCGTCAGCCCTTCTTGACCACGCTCGACTTGAGCTGCATATTGCCGAAACCCTCGATGCGACAGTCGATGTCGTGGCCGTCGACCCCGTCGACCACGCGGATGTTGCGGACCTTCGTGCCGGCCTTGATGCCGTTCGGGCTGCCCTTGACCTTCAAGGTCTTCACCACGGTCACGGTGTCACCGTCGGCGAGGACGTTGCCGACGGAGTCCTTGACGACCTTCTCGCCCGCGCCGTCGGCGGTCGTGTCACCAGCGGCGGCAGGCTCCCACTCGTGGCCGCACTCGGGGCAGACGAGCAAGGCGCCCATCTCGTATGTGTAGGTGCCGGAGCACTCGGGGCAGGGCGGCAGCTGGTTCTCGGCGTTCTCGGCCACTGGGGAAGGTCCGTTCCACTTCATCGGTCTGGGAAGGTCCATAATTGCATAATTCTGCAGTTCGTTAGATGCTCTAGTGCCCGTGCCCGTGGGTAGCCGCGAGCACGGCGCCCAGCCCGCGCCGCGATGACGGGGCTCGACGACGAGGAGGGTCAGGGACGTGCCGGTTCCGCTGTACCAGGCGAAGGCCGAGTTCTTCCGGATGCTGGGACACCCGGTCCGTATCCGTGTGCTAGAGCTGCTCCAGAACGGGCCGATGCCGGTACGTGATCTCCTGACGGAGATCGATGTCGAGGCGCCGGCGCTCTCACAGCAGCTGGCCGTCCTGCGCCGGTCCGGGATCGTGACCGCCAGCCGCGACGGGGCGACCGTGATCTACACCTTGGCGGGCGGAGACGTCACCGATCTGATGCAGGCCGCGCGCCGGATCCTCACCCAGATGCTCACCGGCCAGAACGAGCTTCTCACCGAGCTTCTGGGGGCCGAGGCGGCCGAGCGGTGAGCGCGCCGTGGAAGCGGCTGCGTTCCCTGCTGCCCACCCGCGCCGACGCCGCCGCCATGGGCCGCAACCCCCGGCGCGACCTGCTCGCCGGCCTCACGGTCGCCATCGTCGCCCTGCCGCTGGCCCTCGGCTTCGGTGAGACCTCCGGGCTCGGTGCCGAGGCCGGGCTCGCGACCGCCGTCGTCGCGGGCGCGTTGGCCGCCGTCTTCGGAGGATCCAACCTCCAGGTGTCCGGCCCGACCGGGGCCATGACGGTCGTCCTCGTCCCCATCGTCGCCCAGCACGGTCCGAGTGGCGTACTGACCGTCGGCCTGCTCGCGGGCCTCATCTGCGTCGGCCTGGCCCTGGTACGGGTCGGCCGCTCCATGGCCTACATCCCCGCCTCGGTCGTGGAGGGCTTCACGCTGGGGATCGCGCTCGTCATCGGCCTCCAGCAGGTACCGAACGCCCTCGGTGTCCCCAAACCCGAGGGCGAGCGGGTCCTGGAGGTGACGTGGCACGCCGTCGAGGAGTTCGTCCAGGCCCCTAACTGGACGGCCCTCGGGCTCGCCCTGGGCGTCGCCGCCCTCATGCTCGGCGGCGCCCGGTGGCGGCCCGCGATCCCCTTCTCGATCCTCGCGGTGATCGCCGCCACGATCGTGGCCCAGGTTTTCCACTTGGACGCGGCCAAGCCGATCGGCGAGCTGCCTTCCGGGCTTCCCGCCCCGTCCCTCTCCTTCCTCGACCTTTCCGCGCTGGGTTCCCTGATCGTCCCGGCCGTCGCGGTCGCGGCGCTCGCCGCCCTGGAGTCCCTTCTGTCAGCGCAGGTCGCCGACAGCATGACCGTCGGGCAGGGGCACGACCCGGACCGGGAGCTGTTCGGACAGGGCCTGGCGAACATCGCCGCCCCGTTGTTCGGCGGCGTCCCGGCGACCGGCGCCATCGCCCGTACCGCCGTCAACGTCCGTACCGGAGCCTCCTCCCGGCTCGCCGCGCTCACCCACGCGGCGATCCTCACCGTGATCGTCTTCGCCGCCGCCCCGCTCGTGTCGAAGATCCCGCTCGCCGCCCTGGCCGGCGTCCTCCTCGCCACGGCCGTGCGGATGATCGAGGTCGGCTCGCTGCGCGCCATGGCGAAGGCCACCCGCTCCGACGCCGTCGTCCTCGTCCTCACCGCCGTCGCCACGCTCGCGCTCGACCTCGTGTACGCGGTGCTCATCGGCATGGCCGTCGCGGGCGCCCTCGCACTGCGGGCCGTGGCCATGCAGGCCCGCATGGACCAGGTGGACTTCCGGCCCGACCTGTCCGGCGAGCACAGCGACGAGGAGCACGCGCTGCTGGCCGCGTACATCGTCGCGTACCGGATCGACGGCCCGCTGTTCTTCGCCGCCGCGCACCGCTTCCTGCTCGAACTGTCGGAGGTCGCGGACGTCCGAGTGGTCATCCTGCGCATGTCGCGGGTTACGACGATGGACGCCACCGGCGCAATGGTCCTCAAGGACGCCGTCGAGAAGCTCGACCGGCGCGGCATCGCCGTCATGACCTCAGGCATCAGGCCGGGTCAGCGGCAGGTCCTCGCCTCCGTCGGCGCGCTCGACCTGCTGCGGTACGAGGGCCGGGAGTACGCCACGATGCCCGAGGCCATCGCGGGCGCGCGGAGCCATCTCCAGACGACCGGGGTCCTCGCCTCAGTGCCCCCGCAGAAATCCACAACTCCCCAGAGCACACGGGCGGAAACACGGTGAGCGCCGCGCCGGAAGTACTGCCGCACCGCCACGTCCTCACCGCGCCGACAGTCCCGGCCTCGGTGCGCCTGGCGCGCGAGACCGCAGAGACGACGTACGCGTCGTGGGGCATCGGCACGGCCCATCCCGCCATGGGGCCAGCCCTGTTGATCCTCAGGGAGCTGGTCACCAACAGCATCCGGCACGCCGCCGTGGCCTCCCCGAGCCTGACGGTGACGTTCGCGGCCGGCGAGGACACGCTCGCGTTCGCTGTCCACGACCGACACCCGTACCACCCCGGTGTCGTCCCCGTCGCGGGCCACACGGGCGGCCTTCTCACCGTCGCCGAGGTGCTGGCGGAGCAGGGCGGCACGTTGGCGCTGAGGCGGGACGCGGACGGTGGCGGCAAGAGCGTGTGGATCACCCTCCCCCTGCGAGATTCCCCGAATCCCTGAATCCCTGAATCCCCTGTGAGAACGAAGGCGAGCCCATGACCATCGAGTGGCGATACACCGTCCGGGAAGACCTGGGTGTTCTGTCCCTGGCCGGGTTCCTCGGCGCCAAGGCCGTCGACCGGTTCGCCGGCGCGGTCGGCTGGGCCCTGGCGCGCGGCACCGGTCCGGTCATCCTGGACCTGACGAGCCTGCGCGGCTGGTCGGTCGGCGGCCAGCTCGCAGTCGCCGCGGCCGCACGGCGGCTGGCCGCCGAAGACCGCCCTCTCGAACTCGCCGCCATCCCCGCGGACGGGTCCCTCGTCCCCGACAGCTGCCAGCCGCCCATCGTCGTCCACTGCGACCTGCCGACCGCGCTCGCCGCCCACGGCGCCGGTACGGACGGGCAGCGCGAGTGGTGCAGCGACGAGTGGCCCGGCACCCGCAGGCCTACCGAGCGCCCGGTCGCGTAACGGCCTTCGCGGACAGACTCCTCGTTGTCCGCGGTGGCCCAGTCGCCGGCGGGCTGACACGTCCTGGCCGGCAACGGGTCCGCCTCCGCCGTCAGCGTCGCGGCGGCACGTATCAGACTCGCGCCGATCGATTACCGGCAGTGCCGTGCAAGAGGGCGGCTCGGCCCCACGCACAGCACTACGGTGTCGGCTGCGGCCTGTGGCTCCGTGCTCCTACTCCTCGGCGGCGACAGCGGGTGCGCCGCCCTCCAGGAGTTGGCGGATGCCGACGAACTTCTCGGGCCCCCACTCGGGCGAAGCGGCCAGCTCGGCCTCCACCCAGGCGTCGATGCTTGTGTTCAGTTCCTCGTCGTACGTATCCATGCGGCTGCCTTCTGACAACGCCCCAGGTCGTGACTATCCGGTTGTTCACATGCACTGGCATCAATGGCACGCAGAGTATCCGACTGACAACAGAACGGGTGCATCGCGCCGTTTCGCTTCCTCGAACGCCTCCGGTCCCCACGGCCACCAGTCGACCGGGTTGTCGGCATGCTGAAGCAGGTAAGGCGAGGTCACACCAGCCAACCGGTTCATACGACCCAGCCTCTCACGCCGACACGGCCCTGCCGGTTCGGCCCGCAAGCCCCCGCCCTACTTGGCTGATTCGCACTCATGCGCCATCACGTGGTGAATACGGATCGCCCCTTCTGCGCCCAGGTCGCCCTGCGGACGCTGGAGGTTCTGCCCCGCACCAAAGCCGGGGCCCGGCTGGAAGCGGGCAGTACGCTGAGTCGAGCAGCACCGCATCCTCGAAGGAGGTACTCCATGGCCGCCGAGATGGTGGTGCCCGCGTGGATGCACACGCAGATCAGCGCGGAACAGTACGACTCCTGGTCCGAGGAGCAGTGCGCCGGCATCGAGATCGTGGACGGGATGGTCGTCGTGAGCCCGAGCGCCTCCAAGCGGCACAACCGGCCGGCTCGGCTCCTGGCCAACGCCCTGGACGCCGCCGCGGGCCCGGACTGGAACGCCGACACGGACTTCGACGTCCGCCTGCAGGACGTACCGCTCACCAACCGCCGTCCGGACGTCACCGTCTACCGGGCGGAGACCATCGACCTCACGCCCACCCGTCCCGAGCACTTACTCCTGGTCGTCGAAGTCGTGTCGCCCGGTTCGGAGACCACCGACCGGATCGCAAAGGTGGACCAGTACGCCAAAACCGGCATCCCCTTCTACTGGCGCATCGAGCAGGCCGCCACCGGCGTTCCGATCGTCTACACCTACGTCCTCGACCCAGCCACCAGGGCCTACCGGGACGGCGAGGTGTTCGCCGGCGCCGTGAAGGCCACCGCGCCATTCCCTGTCACGGTCGACCTTGGGGCCCTGTGAGCAACGAGGAATCGCCCGCACCCTCGACGCCTCCGACGCCCTGTGGGCTGAGACGTGTCCGCAACCGGGAGCCTCTGGGCGGCGGCCCCCAGCTCGGCCCGGACCCGTCGTAGGCGGTCCGGGGGGAGGTGCAGAGCTTCAACCAGATGCCGACCTGCACGTTCTCGCCGGGGACGAGCCGCGTGGGGAGCCGCCCCCGCTTCATGCCCGTCACTCTGATGGCGTGGCGTCGTCAGCGGATCACTACGTCGTGGTGATCGCTGGCGACGACCTTGCCGTCCTTGACGATCCATACCTCCACGTAATGCCGACCCCGATACCTGGTGCGCTCATGGATCCGTGGTCCGCGCCCTGGCGTGATCTGACCACCAAAGCCGTGGGCATTCTCGGCGTCCGGTCCGTGGTTGAGCCGGCGCATCCGGGCGGCCAGCTCGAACAGGAGGTCGTTGCGGCCGATGTCGATCTCGGAGCAGACCATCCAGATCCGGGTGACGCCGCGGTCGGCCAGGAACGCTGCACCTCCACCGGTACGTGGACCGCCGGCTCCGGGCCTGGGACACGCTCGGCGCCGTAGAAGTCCAAGAGGTCCCGCAGGACGTCCTCTGTGTACTCGGGGTGGTCGGCGGGGGGCAGGAAGACCGGGGGTTGATCGTGAAGCCTCCGGCGGAGCGGTGGGCGAGGTTGGCGATCCCGTCCAGGCCGCGCCCGGCCAGTACGCCGTCCAGGCGGCCCAGCACCTCGTCCGGCTCGCCGACCACGCCGAAGTCCGGCCTCAGCCGTTCCGACAGGGGCGCGGCCTGGGAGGTGAAGCCGAAGCCGCCGACCAACACCGGTGTGTCCGTCAAGTCCCGGATCGGGTCGATCAGTTGCTCGGTCTCGTGGACCAGCCAGTAGCTGTTGCGGCGCACCGGCCAGGTCGGCGTCGGCGTAGTTCCGGATGAAGATGGAGTCCAACTGGCGCAGGTGGATACCGATGAGGCTCGGATCGGTGCGTTCCAGCGCCGCGCCGAGCACCGACCTCCACTCGGACTTGGGGGTGCGCAGCAGGTCCAGGCGGGCGGTGCCGCGGCCGTGGCGCGCGGTCACCGCCGAGACCTGGACGAAGGCGTAGGGGTGGATGGGGAAGTGCCGGGTAGTTCGAGGCGCCGAGCAGCAGCAGGTCCGTACGCTGCTGCCGCGCGGTCGCCGAGATTGCGTCCGACACGAGGTGGATAGTTACATACCGTCAGTTGAGTCCACCAGCGCGCGTCCACGCCTCTGGTGTCCGGATCGCCACACTCGGCGATGCAGCCACTCTTGACCCGAGCATGCTGTCGGCAACAATGGAGAGCGCGCGGCCGCCGATCACCAACTTCCTTGGCCAACCGATGAGTTCGCGTACCACTTCCTCACCGTCGCACCCGCGCCGCCCCTCCGCCCGGGCCCGCCGCGGCGGCTCTTTCGCGTTGAGAGGAGTGCATTCGTGACCGCTCCCGCACTCTCGGCCGACTCGCACGTCGTCGAACCCGTGCACCTGTGGGCCGAGGGGCTGGAACGCCGGTTCCGCGACCGCGCGCCCCGGGTCTCCTGGAACGCCGAACGGCGCGGAGGCGGTGCTGGAGGCGGCCCGCACGGGCGGCAGCGACCCGGCCGCGCGCCTGAAGGGCATGGCCTGGACGGCGTCGCCGGAGAGGTGCTCCACCCCAGCTTGGCCCTCCACCTGTTTCTGGCTCCCGGACGGCGAGTTCCAGCGCGCCTGCTTCCGCGCCTACAACGACTGGCTCGCGGACTACGTCCGCCACGCACCCGAGCGGTTGGTGGGCCTCGGCCTGATCTCGCTCCGGGACACCGAGGAGGCCGTAAGGGAACTGCGCCGCTGCCGCGCACTCGGCCTCAAGGGAGCGGCGGTCTGGGCTTCCGCCCCCGCCCAGCGGGACTTCGGCGGCGAGGCCAACGCCCCGTTCTGGCGGGAGGCCCAGGACCTGGGCATGCCCGTCTCGATGCACTGCCTCAGCGGCTACCGGGACAGCCCGAAGCTCTTCGACTACGCCAACCCGCTGGGGCGCATCCGCCGCAACATGGGCTACCCGGAGGAACTCCAGCACACCCTCACCGACCTGATCTTCTCCGGCGTCCTGCAACGCTTCCCGGAGCTGCAGGTCGTGCCGGCCGAGAACGACATCGGCTGGATCGCCGACCACCTGCTGCACGCCGACCGCATCTACGACAGACTCGGCCCGGCCCTGCGCACCGACCTCACCATGGCCCCCAGCGCCTCCTTCGCCCGCCAGGTGCACGCCACCCTCACCGAGAACGAGGTCGGCGTGCTCACCATGCGCTGGGAGATCGTCGACCAGGTACACGCGCTCTACCGGGCGCTCCCCGCCGGCTTCGGCGCCCCGGTGCGCCACCTCGGCGCGCCGATCGACAACCTCGCCGCCTCACCGCGCGCCCGCTTCGGCGACGACCTCGTCATGCACCACCTCACCGGCAACGCCTCCCGGCCGCACGGAGTCCGGTACACCGTGCAGCGGCTGCGCGAGCACGGCATCCGGTACTTCGGCTTCGACCGGGTGCACTGGAAGGACTACGGTCTCATCCGCGCCCACGAGTTCTACGACCTGCGCTACAACAGCTTCTTCGACCACCCGCCCACTCCGCTCTACGACGCCAAGGTCACCATGGCCTGGCCGTTCTGGGACAAGACCCGGCAGTACTACCCGGACGAGGTCCGGGGCCTCTTCCCGCACACCGCGATCGTCACCCCCGACGGCTTCGACCTGCCCGACGGCAGCCGGATCGGCCTGGACGAGTACTGCGCGCTGGGCCAGGGCAAGCGCCGCTCCTACGTATACGTCTTCGACGGCGGCAACGTGCACGCCGTCGCACCCAGCGCCGCCGAAGGCATCCGCCGCACCGTGGCGCTGTGGATGACCGGGCCCCTCGACGACCACACCGTCCTGCAGTGGGCCTGACCGGGCACGCCGAGCGACCGGAGGGAAAGAACCGCATGGCGGAAGCACAGCCGGACGGCCCCGGGATCGACATCCGGCGGGTCGCGGGACACATCGGCGCCGAGATCGCCGGAGTCGACCTCGGCAAGCCCCTATCGGAACCGACGATCAGCACCATCCGCGCGGCGCTGCTGCGCCACAAGGTGATCTTCTTCCGCGGCCAACGGCTCGGCCATGCCGAACACATCGCCTTCGGCCGGCGCCTCGGCGAACTGACGCGGCGCCCGGGCCGCAAGCACGGCGTGCACCCGGACGGGTACCCCGAGATCCTCACCGTCGACCCGGAGGTCGAGGACACCCGCTACGGGCAGCGCTTCGAGGAGCGCCTGCGGCCGAAGGCTCTGACCCCGCACTCCGGCTGGCACGTCGACCTGGCCGCCGCCGTCAACCCGCCGGCCATCTCCGTCCTGCGGGCCGAGGTGATCCCGCCGTGCGGCGGTGACACCCAGTGGACCAACCTGGTCGCCGCCTACCAGGGCCTCTCCGAACCGCTGCGCGCGCTCGCCGACGGACTGCGCGCCGAACACGGACTGTACGCCGCCAGCCGCCTGCTGCTGTCCGACAAGGACGACGTGGAGGTCCTGCGCCGGCTCACCGAGGACACCCTGCTCTCCGTCCACCCGGTGGTCCGGGTCCACCCCGAAACCGGCGAGCGGGCCCTGTTCGTTCCACCCGCCTCGGTCACCCACCTGACCGGCCTGCTGCCCTGGGAGAGCCGGCACCTGCTGGAGATCTTCCACGGACACGTCGGCCGGCCCGAACACACCGTCCGCTGGCGCTGGGCGCCCGGCGACATCGCCATCTGGGACAACCGCGCCGTCGCCCACCTGCAACCGTCCGACCTCGACCACACCGACCACCGCCGCACCCTCTATCGGGTGACCGTCCTCGGCGACCGCCCGGTCGGCCCGGACGGCTTCACCTCCGAGACCGTCCACGGCGAACCGCTCACCGCGTACCGGGCACCCTGACGTGGCGCGGTGCCCGACCTCCGGCGCCGCCATCACCCGCTCCGGCTGAGCGCTTCGCGTCCCCTCCACCCCACGCCGGGCCGCGAGCAGGTGCGCGCCGTTGCGCCATCCCACCCCCGATCCGAAGGAACACGCCTTGACCCAGCACAACGGCCGCAAGCCCGGCATCAACCACTTCGTGTACTCCCCCGGCTCCTCCTACCCCCGGCCCTACGCCCGGCTGATCGACCGGAGCGGCCGGGAAGTGCACACCTGGAGTCACACCGCGGCCCAACCCCCGGAATCCGAGGACCCGCCGACCTTCCTGCACGGCTGGAGCCACGTCGAGGTCGCCGAGGACGGGTGTCTGTTCGCCATGGTGCCGATGCGCGCGCTCCTCAAGCTCGCCCCGGACTCGGCTCTGCTCTGGCAGGCTGACATCCCAGCCCACCACGACCTGGTCCTGCTGCCGGGCGGTGGCACGCTCGTGCTCGCCGGAGCCCCGCGGCGCCTTGTGTGGCCGGGCCTGGAGGCCACCGTCCTGGACAACACCCTGGCCGAACTCGACGCGGGAGGACGCCTGATCAGCGAGGTGTCCCTGTTCGACGTCCTGGCCTCCGAGCCCGCGCTGGCCACAATGGTCCGCCGCGAGGTCCTCACCAAGCAGGCGGCGTTCGCCCGCGATCCCTCCTCGCTGACCGAGGAGAGCGCCCATCTGTTCGCCACCGGCTCTTTCAGCGGCACGGTCACCCGCGCCATCACCTTGCTGCGACAACTGCACGGCGCCCCGTGCGACATCCTGCACACCAACACCGTCGAGGTCCTGGCCGAACACCCGGCCGGACTGTGGCCGGCCGGGGCCGTGCTCATCTCCGTGCGCAACCTCGACCTGCTGGCCGTGATCGACCCCGGCACCCCGCGAGTCCTCTGGTGGTGGGGCCCGGGCCGGCTGTCCGGCCAGCACCACCCCTCCCAGCTCCCGAACGGCAACATCCTCGTCTTCGACAACGGCACCCGAGCCAGCCGCTCCCGAGTCGTCGAGGTCGACCCGGTCACCGACACGATCGTGTGGCAGTACGGCACGCGTCCCCGCGAGACGTTCTTCAGCGAATTCGCCGGCAGCTGCGAGCGGCTCCCCGACGGCAACACCCTGATCGCCGTGGCGGAGGACGGCCGCGCGTTCGAGATCACCCCGGACGGACGGACCGTGTGGCGGTGGCAGACCCGCAAGGAACCGAGCACACGGACCACCAGCCGCGTCACCTTCTACCGCCTGGCGGGCGTCCCGCAGAGCGTCCTCGCCCACCTGCCTGCCCGCGTCCCCGCCGCCGCACCGGACCGGGTGTGACATCCCAGGCCAGAAGATGCCGGTCGACGTAGCTCAGCAGCCCGGGAGCCCCCACGAGTCCTGTCCCGTACGCCTGCCCCGGCGTCCTCCGCAAGTTCAATCGCCGAACCGGCGCGCCCCGTAGGCACCTACCCGTCGCGCTCGGTGGAGGAAATGCCGCCCTCCAGGTGCCGACGAATGCTGCCGTACCACTCGGCGAGGTGGCCGACCTCGACCCAGGCGTCCATGTCTTCGCCCACCTGCTCAGTACGGGTCCGTGCGGCTACCCCCTGGCAACATCCCAGGTCAGGACACCGTTGTCCCGCAAAGCACTGAGAATCCACGTGGTGGACCATCCGTAGAACGTGCCGATCTCGACCACCGTCTCAGGCCGGTAGTCCCGCAGCAGCAGGTAGGTTATCTCCGCCTCGTAGTCGTCGAGTTGCGCCTTCATCGACTTGCCGCGCTGCCGAAGGAAGGTCCGCTGCTGATCCCTGACGGCACGCAGGTCGTCCTGGTACTTCACATAGAGCTCTGACACTGCTTGCACGGTGAGGTCTCGAAGAGAGTTCACGACACCACGTGCGGCAGCCACGTCGGTGCCGCTCTCCGCCGGGCCCGGGATATTGTTCGAGATGGCCACGAAATGCCTCCTGAGTTATGCTGCGCCGAAATTTGAGCAAGAAACGCTGGAAATCATAGGCCAGTGCGGCATTATTCCCTTATCGGCCGATTATCTACGGCGCCTCCGGGCGGACTTTTCCACGTCCTTGAAAGCCAGCCAAAAGACACCGAGTACGCACGTGAAAACAAGAATCCAGCCGAGACGGAAAGCCACCCAGAATGGATCTTCCGGCGCCGTGTGGAGCCCGGGCCAGCGTTGTCCGAACCCGAGCGAGAACACGGTGGTGGCGAGCATGGACGTCTGGTGCCAGAGGAATATCGTCATGGCCGACAGGTTCAACAACGCCACGGCCGCCCAGCAGAACTGCCCTGCGGTGGCACGCGCCCCTGCGGTGTCGGACGCGTGGGCGGGGGGCAACGGGACCGGCTCTGCCGGCTGGCCGGTCAGCCGACGGAGCGGGCCGCACAACAGGAGTCCGAGACCGCACTGGACCAGACCGAAGCAGACAGCCGCGAGACTCGGTGGGTTGAGGTTGGACAGGGCGGCCCCGGGGACACCGACCATGCTCGCCGGATAGCCACACCAAAGCACCAGGCCGGTCAGGCCGACCGCGCCGCAGACGAGCATGCCGACCGCGTACCTGCGGCGGGCGAGGCCGCCGGCCGCCCAGAACACCCCCAGGGCGTAGGGCACCAGCCAGCCGGTGAAAACGTTCAGCCAGCGGAGCGAATCGACCCATTCCAGGTCTCCGACCAACCCGCGGACCAGATCCGTGGCCACGACCAGCGCGAAGGCCACCAGCATCAGCCGGCCCGCACCACACCGCATGATCAGCGGAGTGGCCGCCGTGATCACCGCGTAGACGCAGAGGAACCAGAGCGGGGACACCGCGAGCCGCAGCAGGGTGCGGATCGTCTCGAACGCCACTCCTTCGAAGGCCAGCCCGATCAGCACCACCCCCCACACGCCCAACAGGGCCAAGGTGGGACGCACCAACTGGCGCAACCGCTGGGCCAACCAGGTCCGGTAGCGGGTACCGGTCGCGACCGCGGAGGCGTAGCTCTGGGATCCGACCCGGCCACCGACGAAGAAGAACAGGGCGAGCGGCTGCAACAGCCACGTCACCGGCGTGAGACCCGGCATGTGGTTGATGGGGCTCTCGCCTCCCAGATGGCCGCCTGCCCGTAGCACCACCGCGCTCACCAGCCAGTGGCCGAGCACCACGCCGAGGATGGAGTAGGCACGCAGGACATCGACCGCACGGTCGCGGGAAAACGGAGTCGCCGCATCGATACGCAGCACAGCCCGGTGCAGTCGCCGCACCGCCGTCAGCCGGACAGGCGGTACCGGTGCCAGGTCCTTCCAGGCCACGGGAGTGGAGTGCTCGTTCTCCGTCCTGACCCGTACATCAGCCATGAGACACCTGCCGGCCCCGGTCCAGGCCGATCAGCGCGATACTCCGGAGCGAAAGGCTGCCGGGGCGCAGGTAGTCGCCGTGCCGACTGTCTCCCGTGGGGAGTCGTCGGGCGCCGAACTCCACGGACACCGGGTCCGGGCCGAACCCCACTCTCTCACCGAACACGCTGTACTGGGCGTGCGGCACATACGAGATCCAGTCCTCGCTGCCTCGCCCCGCCCACACCGGGACGCGCGCGCCCAGTTCAACGGCCGAGTCGACGCCCATCCCCGGGCTGCCGAAGACCACGACACCCGACAGCGGGGACTGCGCGGACCGATCCATTCCGCGCACCGCTTCCCCGCACACCACGGACCCGTACGAATGACACATCAGAGCCACGGAGGCATCGGGGTTGATTCCCCGTAGCCGGTCGATCTGGCGGCGGAGCAGTCGGCCGCCCTCCTCCGCTCGCTCCTGGGTCACGATGTCGCGGCTCTTGGTGCGGGGCGCCCGGTAGCCGTACCACCCGATGACGGCAACGCGCGTCTCCGGTGCGACGGCTCGCATCTCCGCGTACAGCGCCCGGCTTCCGCCGGCCACCGAGCCGTGCCGGGAGCCGAGGTGGTCGAAGGTGTCGATGGTGGTGTCCGAGCCCGGCACCAGAAGGGCGATCCGCTGCGCGTGCGCCAGGTCTCCGAGCACCTCCACCGCCTGGCCGTCACCATCGCCGGAGGCCTCCAGGAAGTGGCGGTCGGGGGAGGCGAGAGCGCCCAGTGCCCGGGCCCGCTCACCGTCACCCACCCGGCGCGCCGCAGCGGCTGCGCGGGCGAGGTAACGCCGGTTCTCGCCGTAGAGCTCGGGCAGGTCCTTCGCCGCGACGGCCACATGTCGGGGCGCGGGCGGCAGGCCGAGCACCCCGTTCGCAGCCGCGGCCGTGACGGACGCGACGATGCTTCCGGCGACGGTGGCTATCAGCATTCCGAGTCTGATCCGCGCAGCGCGCATGGACAGCTGTCCCTTCTCTGGGCATGGGCCGGCGCGAGGCGGCGGGCCGGGGGGAAAGCGACGTCGAGGACGCCGAGGTGTTGGGGTGGGGAGAACCGGGCCGCGGCGGGATGGGAGCGGGCCCGTCATGGGCAGAAGGTCAGATCCGGACCGGCATCTCGAGTACGACGGTGGTCGGGCTCGCGGGCGGGCTGTGAAGACCGAGAGTGCCATCGACCGCGGTCAGCCGTTCCCTCAGGCCCGACAGACCACTGCCCGCACCGATCCTGGCGCCTCCGCTGCCGTCGTCCTGGACCTGGATCCGCAGGACCTCTCCGGCGACGCGCGCGTCCACCGACGCCTTCGTCGCTCCGCTGTGCTTGGAGACGTTGGTGAGCAGTTCGGCGACACAGAAGTACGCCACCCGCTCGATCACCGGATCCGGTCGCTGTGACATCTCCACCCGCAGGGCCACCGGCACTCCGGCCTGCCCGGTCAGATGCGGCAGCGCCTCGGCGAGTCCCCGGTCGAGTGCGGCGGGGCTCATCCCGTCGATGAGCCGCCTCAACTCCGCGATGGCCGTGTCGGTCTGCGTGCGGGCCCGGGCGATGAGGGCGCCGGTGCGTCCGGTGGACGCTTCGCCGTCCAGGGTGTCGGCGGCCAACGACAGCGTCATGGCGATCGCGACCAACTGGGCCTGCGTGCCGTCATGCAGGTCCCGCTCGACCTGCCTCAGGTCGCGCGTGCCCTCGGTGAAGGCAACAGTGCGCGCCCGCTCCAGCGTCCGGACCCGCAGCTGGGAGGCGCTGGGGCCGAGCAGCTTCCGGCCCAGCAGCCGGTGCACCCGCATCATCGTACGAGCCGTCACCGGGGTGAAGGCCAGGACGATCAAGGCGCCCAGGACCGCCGTGACCGCCAGCCAGAGCTCCGGGCTTCCGACCACCGTCCACACGATCGACCACACGGCGAAGGCGGGCAGCGCGATCGTCACCACGAAGGCGAGCAGGTCGAGGGGGAGCCGCAGCACCAGGTAGAGCACGCTGCGCCAGGCGGTCACATCGGACAGATTGCTCCGGATCCACCGGAACACGCCGGGTGCCGCCGCCGGCGGCGCGGGGAGAACGATGTCCTCGCCGAGCAGTGTCCGCATCAGCCAGGCGTGCCCCCGGCCGAGGTGACGGGCCCCCGACAGACCGGTCGCGAGTACCGGCAGTCCGACCACGGTCAATGAGAGCAACCCGCCGGCGTAGAGGACCACGAGGGCGTAGGCCATACCGAGGAGGGAGAGCGGCACCCCGGTGAGGGCGAAGACGATCGGCCCCGGACACACCGTCCATCGTCCGTCGCGGTCCTCGTCCGCGAGGCGGGGCGCGGTCACGGCGCGGCCACGGCGGTGACCGCCGGCTCCGAGGTGGCCCGCGCACCGGTGAACAGGATCGTCAGCACGGTCAGCGCCACCGGTCCCAGCACCAGAGGGGCATATGTGTGGAACGCGATGGTGGGAAGCAACTCGCCCGTCGCAGCGCTCGCGAACGCCATGCTCATGGGCGCGGCGACGAGAATTCCAAGCACCACTCCGGCCAGGGCGGTCAGTATCGCCTCCGTGCCCAGCATGCGGATCAACTGCCGCCGGGTCGCGCCGGTCAGGGCGAGCAGCGCGTACTCGCGCCGTCGCGCCGTGGTCAGTGAGGCAAGGGTGTTCACCGTGGCCACAGCTCCGAAGCCGGCCAGCATGGCGAGTTCCACCCCGCGGAGCCAGTTGTCGCTCTCGGCATAGGCGCCGGGCGGAGCAACCTCCTGAAGGGTGCCGCTGACCGAGGCGAACGTTGTCGAGAGTCCGACCAACAGGGCGATCGGCACCACGGCGGAGGACAGGCGGTGGGCATGCCCGCGCAGGTTGTCGGCGGCGAGAGCACCACCGGCGTCCCCCCCGTGCCTGCGGCCCATCAGCCGGAACGGCACACCGAGCAGCACGATGGACAGTCGTGCCAGCAAGGGTCCGAGCAGTCCGGCAGCGACCAGGAAGACCAGCGATCCGAGCAGAGCCAGTTGGGCGGACTTGTCGGCCGGCTGCCCGGCGGTGAACACCACCAGGGGTGTGAAACCGGCGATCACGAGCAGACCGGCGATGCCTCGAAGCCAGCCCATCTTCGTCTGCTCGGCCGTCTGCGCGAGCACAGTGGACGGTCGGCCGCGGACGATCCGGCGCGCGGCGATCCTCGCCGCGCCGAATCCGACCAGCAGTGTCACTGCCGTACCGATCAGCAGAGGCCAGGGGGACCACACCACCACCGCGTCCGCCGGGACGATGTCCCGGGCGGCAAGCTCTGCCAGGAACCGGTTGGCGCCCCACGTTCCGAGCAGCCAGGCCGGCGGCGAGACGAAGAGCGTCAGCCAGAGGACCTGGCACCTGACCAGGCGCTTGATCTGTGCCGGCGTCGCCCCGCTGGTCCTCAGCAGAGCCATGTCCCGGGCCTGGCCCTGTACGGAGAACGAGAGCGTGTTGGTGACCGTGAACAGCGCCATCAGCATCGCGATCTCGCCGAACGCCCCGCCGATCATCCCGAGCCGCGAGCCTCCGCGGCCGCCGATCGCCGTGGCGATGAGGGATCCGAACATGGTGATCACGGCGACGGCCATCAGGAGCGCCGCAGCCGGCCCCGCGTACAAGGAAGGCTTGGCACGCAGCAGCCCAAGGGCAAGCCTCAGCATGCGAGCTCACTCAGCTTCTCGGAGATCTGCGCGGCGGACGGGCGTACCAGCTCGTCGACCAGGACTCCGTCGGCGAGGATGACCACTCGGTCCGCGAAACTCGCCGCTACCGGGTCGTGCGTCACCATGACACAAGTGCGGCCTTCGTTCTCGACCCCCTCGCGCAGGAGCCACAACACCTCGCGCCCGGTCGCGCGGTCGAGGGCGCCGGTCGGCTCATCGGCGAACAGGACGCGCGGCCGGGCGAACAACGCCCTCGCCACGGCGACGCGTTGCTGCTGGCCACCGGAGAGACGGCCGGGCCGTTCCTTCCTCCGGTCGGCAAGACCCACCCGTTCGAGGCAGTCGGCGACCGCTGACCAGTCCACGCGCTCGCCCGCCAGCCGAGAGGTCAGGGCGACGTTCTGCTCGACCGTCATGGCCGGCATCAGGTTGTACGACTGGAAGATGAAGCCTGCCTCTGCGCGCCGCAGCTGCGCCAGGCGGCGCTCGGGCAGCGCGGTGATGTCGGTCGTGCCCCAGTGGATTGTCCCGGAGGTCGGTCGGTCCATTCCCGCCACGCACTGCAGCAGGGTCGACTTGCCCGATCCGGACGGGCCCATCACCGCGGTGAAGGTGCCCGGAGCGAAGCCGATGTCCACTCCACGCAGAGCGTGAGCCGCGGCACGGCCACGGCCGTACGAACGGTGCAGGTTCTCCGCGTGAATTCCCGGACCGCTTTCCACGAGAGGTCGGGCTTGGGCCTCAGTGCTCAGTGACATGCCTTCATTCTCGGCAACACGGCTGCTCAGGGCCATCGTGCTACCTCCCGTTCACGAGGTTCGGATATCCGCCCCCTCGAACCGGCGGCCATGGCCGCGCCCCTGGCCCGAGGTCAGGACTTGGACTCCTGCAAGTACGCCACGACCGCCTTGACACGGCGGTTGTCCGCAGCGGTCGGAGGAAGATCGAACTTCGTGAAGATGGATGCCGCGTGCTTCTCCACCGCCCGCTCGGAGATGACGAGCAGTTCGGCGATGGAACGGTTCGAGTGGCCCTGGGCCATCAAGTCCAGGACCACTCGTTCGCGCTCGGTCAGCCGGTCGAGGGGGCGGCTGCCGCTGTTCAACATACGGCTGACGATCTCCGGGTCGAGCGCCACACCGCCGGCCGCGACCCTGCGCAACGCCTCGATGAAGTCGGCGGTGGCCGAGACGCGCTCCTTGAGCAGGTACCCGATGCCCGATGCCTCGCCGGCGAGCAGCCGGGCCGCCCAGGCCGGCTCGGCGTGCTGGGAGAAGACGAGGACGCCCACCCCGGGGTGGTCCGCTCGGAGTTGGACCGCCGCGCGGATGCCCTCGTCGGTGTGGGTGGGCGGCATGCGGATGTCGACCACGGCGACATCCGGGGCATGCGTGGCCACCGCGGCCAGCAGTCCGTCCCCGTCGTCCACGGTCGCGATGACGTCACAGCCTCGGGCGGTGAGTAGTTCCACCATGCCCTCACGGAGAATGACCGAGTCCTCGGCGATGACCACCCGCACTGCGCGCTCCCTCGTTGCCGGTCAACCCGTCGCGGCTGAGTTCGATTTCATTCAACCAGCACGTAACCGTCGTCCTGACGCTGCCCCCGCGAGCGTCGTAGAGAGGTCAGCGCGAAGGTGCGCTGCAGCCAACGGTCCCGGCCGTCGTAGCGAGGGGTGAACGCGGTACGGCCGTGCGCGGTGACGTGGTTGTCGACGATGACCAGGTCGCCAGGAAGCAGTTCCGACGTCGTCGACACCTGCTCGGAGAGTGCGCCCAGTTCGGCGAGGGCGGTGGCCCCCTCCTCCGTGGTGGCCCGGGTGGCGGCGAAGTCGACGCGCAGATCCGGGTCGGTCCAGGATCCGCCCAGCACCGGGTGGTGGCGCGCCCTTACTGCCGGCTCCGAACGACGGTGGAGCCTCGGTGGTGAATTCGGGCAGGCTCAGCGTCTTCCGTGCCGCCGGGCTGAGCAGGTCCAGGACCTCACGCACGCAGGCGGTACGCGTGCCCGCCACACCCCCGTGGTCGGCTCGCAGACACAGCAGCATGACGTGGTCCGGACGGTGTTCGTGGAACGCGTTCTCGGTGTGGAAGGAGAGCAGGACCGATCCGGCGTTTCCCTGGAACTCCTCACGGCCCGGGACGGGCACGACGTCCTGCACCAGGGCTCCGGACTTCTCCTGGAGATACGCGGCGGGGTCGCCGAGTCCGCAGGCCATCATGAGGAGGATCGCGGCGGCGACTGACGCCTCCCGCTGGACCGAGTCGGCGGTCGACGGGGTGGGCCGCGATTCGTCGCCCACCGGAAGCCCCCGGATCAGCAGGCGGCCGCGGGGGCCGGAGTGCCGGCGGAACTGGCGGATCTCCTGGCGAAGCGGGGCTGGGAGGTTGTCCCAGGCATCACGGGCGGCTGCCACGAACCCGTGTGAGTCGACCCGGCCGTCCGCGGCGTGGAGCATCTCCCGTACGACCGCCGCCACGGTGGCGGCGTCACCGCCGAGTGTATGGGCGGCGTCGTCGCGGGCACCGTTGTCGCGGATACCGTGTTCCAGCAGCTCCGTCATCAGGCAACACCTGTTGTGGACATCATCGAAAGTTCCTCGGCTCCTCGAATTCACCGGCGAGCGCCGCGCTGCCGTAGATCTCCTCGACCCAGCACCGGTGATAGACCGAGTCCAGGTATCTGTCGCCCATATCCGGTGCGACAGCCACGGCGCTGACGTCCGCGCCCGGTGCGTACTCGTCGAGCCAGCGCAGGGCGCCACGGCTCGGCGACAGTGACGGAGTCGTACACCTTGTTGATCAGCGCGACGACGTCCTCGGTGACCTCGCCGCCGTCGCCGTAACTCGTGTTGAACGGCAGGCCCTCCGGGCCGTAGACGTCGACCAGGTACTCACGCACCTCGGACGCCATCGTCCACTGGTTGAGGAAGGCGATCTGGTTGAACCAGAGCCGCCGGCCATCGGCGGGATGGTGCAGCACCGCGGGGCGGCGCTGCCTGGTGCGCAGTTCCTCGCCACGCCACTCGAAGGAGATGTCGTTGGCCGCGCAGTACCTCTCGACCTCGGAGCGATCAGTGGTGCCGAACGCCAGCGGGCTCGACCGTCTTCCGGATCAGGCCCTCACCGAGACGATCACGCGGCTGGAGGCCACCGGCTCCCCCGTTGTGGTGGACGGCGACCAAGCCAAGCCCAGCGCTTTCACCTATCCCCTGAAGGGCGTGGACCTCGCCCAGGACGGCATGGTCATCCCGTTCGCCGACGGCCACACCCGGTCCCTGCCCAGCCTCACCTCCGGGCCCTTCCGGTACGGGGTCCATGCGGTGTCGTATCTGGCGAAGGCCATGAAGATCGCCCAGCCGACCGGTGAAGCAGAGCGTCGTCGCTCCGTCCGCGCTGAGCCTGCTGTACCCGGCCGACGGCATCTCCGGCTACCCCCGCGAGGCATACCTCAAGAACCTCACCGACGAGGCCGAGACCGACATCCGCAAGTGCCTGGAGGCGGGCGCAGCCAGTGTGCAGATGGACTGCTCGCTGCCACGGCTGGCTTTGAAGCTGGACCCGAGCAAGGGCGTACTCAGGGACTTCGTCGCCCTCGACGCCGAGGTCCTCGACCGGTTCAGCGCGGCCGACCGGGCCCGCATCGGCATCCACACCTGCCCGGGCGCGGACCAGGACTCCACCCACAGCCTCGACGTGGACTACACCGAACTGCTGCCCGACCTGTTCAAGATGAAGGCCGGGAACTTCTACCTCCAGATGGCGAGCGAGCCGGACCCGGGCCGTGTCCTGAAGGTCGCCCGCGACTGCTCGACCGAGGACCAGCGGATCTTCGTCGGCGTGACCGACCCGCTCGACCCCCGGGTCGAGACCGCGGAGGAGGTGTGCGACCGCGTGCTGGAGGCGGCCAGCTACCTTCCCCTCCAGCGCCTCGGCACCTGCGACGATGCCGGCTTCGCCCCTTGGGCCGACGACACTTCCACCTCCCGCGACCTGGCATTCGCCAAGATCGAGTCCCGCGTACGCGGCACCCGCATGGCCGCAGAGAAGCTCGGGCTCTGACCTGCTGGCCCCGCCGGCGCGCGCCAGCGCCGAAGGGCACCAGCCGACGTGATTGGGTGGCTCCTGTCGGCGACGCAGCCCGGGGCCCAAGGGGACCCCGGGCTGCGTCGGCTGCGACAGTCGGCGCCACGAACTGGCCCGGGTCAGTTCCGGCCGGTGAAACAGAGAGGCTTCATGCCCACCACGCTCTCCACCGTCAAGCTCCGGACCAAGGTCACCCGCCGCGCCGGCAGCCCAGCTGCGGCCCTCGCGACGGTGTTCGAACTGGTCGAGTCCGCCCAGGGCCGCTGGCGCGCGATCACCAGCGCCCACCTCGTCGCCCTGGTCCGCTCCGGCGCCGGGTTCGAGAACGGCGTCCTGGTCGAACGAGGGAGGCGGTGGCCGCGTGACGGCGGCCACGACATACTTCAAGGCCGTTGACACAGCTACGAGTCGACGTGACCAGACATTCGTCCTAGCTCTGCGTCGGGTTGCTGTCCAGCTTGCGCCGTTCCCGGCGTCCGGGATGGCGGATGACCACTCCTCCCATGCCGCCTGCCCCGGTGAGCCGGATCAGCGGAGTTCCCGGGAGCCGGTCGGGAGTGGTCTTGTCCTTCAGGCCGCCGACGCCGGGATCCATGCCGCTGGTGTCTGTGGCCCAGCTGTCGGGGATGATGATCGTGACACCGGATGTGTCCCCGTACGCCTCCACCACGACCTCCGTGAGACGGCACTCGACCCTGGTGAAGTCGAGCTTCACACCCCCCACGCCTCCGTGCGCGATCACGTGGCCGGGTACCTCCCAGCGTCCGGGGCCTTGGGACACGCCGTACATGCCGCCCTTGAGGGTCAGCGGCGGCCGGCTCTCCGGCGCATTCGGCCTCGGCAGGTCGACGGTCAGCACAGCCAGTTCGGCGTGTGTCTTCGACTTCAGCGCCTGCTCCAGGCGCGAGTCCAGTTCATCGAGATCGATTCGCCCCTCGGCCGCCGCGTCGCGCAGCTGTTCCACCACTGCCTCACGATCGTCGTGAGAGGCGCGGACGTCTCCTGGCCGAGCAGAGCGCGGCGGGATCTCCGGAGGCTGAGTAGGCATGGCCGCAAGGATAAACCGTCAGCGGACCGAGATGCCTTGGATCGCACGTCCCATCGCAACCTAGCTACCAGGCCTCCCAGATCCGGACGTTGACGGTAAGTCAGGACAGCTGACCGGGCTGTGGATCACCACGTCCGGGCACGTTCACTCACACCTGCCTGGGCACGCTCGGGAGTACCCCGACAGGGCTTCCCGATCTCGATCGCGCCCTCACCTCGCTCGGCCGACTGCTTCAGACGCTGGGCTGCACCGTCTCGCAGAGCTGGGACACCGGCTGCCGCCGGCTGCTCGGGCCGACCTGTCAACCGGGGCGGCCCGGAGCGAGACACCTGCAAGCACACCCCCGCCCGCACCCGATCACTGACGTGAGGTACCCACAACACGACGTTGACAATCATTTTCATTTACAGGATGCTGGCGAAGCCCCGCGCCCGCCGACCCGTCCTGCGGCCGGAACGCGGGGCCCACGCCACGTGATTCCTGGGAGCAGCATGTCGACATTCCGTAACCGCCGAGAGTTCCTCGCCCTGGCCGGCGCGGCCGGTACAGCCGGGGCCCTGGTCCTCACCGGCTGCGGGGCAGGCTCCGGCTCCGGTGGCGGCTCGGTGGACGGCAAGGCGGAGCCCAGGCGCGGCGGGCAGCTCCGGGCGCTGTTCACCGGAGGCGGCGAACAGGAGACGATCGACCCGCACGCCGAGGCCCTGGCCATCGACATGGCGCGCACGAAGGCGCTGTTCGACCGGCTCGTGGAGCTGGACGGGAACATGGCGCCGGTGCCGAGGCTGGCCGAGAAGTGGGAGGCCGACGCCGACGCGACGGTGTGGCGCTTCACCCTGCGGGACGCCACGTTCCACGACGGGAAGAAGCTCACTCCCGAGGACGTCCTGTTCAGCTTCGGCCGCATACTCGACCCCAAGGCGACCAACCACTTCGCGCAGGGCCTGCTGTCGGTCATCGACCTGAAGAGGAGCCGGGGTGTCGGCAGGAACACCGTCGAACTCCAGCTGGTCCGGCCGAACGCCGAACTGCCCGCCCTGCTGGCCACGTTGGGCACGTCGATCGTCAGCAGCCGTTACTCCGACCCCGCCGAGCCGGTCGGCACCGGGGCCTTCCGCCTGAAGTCCTTCCAGGCCGGCCGCTCCTTCGTCGCCGAGCGCTTCGACGACCACTGGGACGGCGGCGCCTACGTGGACGAGCTGCGGATCCTGTCCGCCGAGGCCGACGCGCGCGGCAACGCCCTGCGCGCCGGCGAGGCGGAGTACGGCTACGAGATGACGCCGACCTTCGCCCGTACCGCGCAGGCCGACAAGTCGGTCCGGATCGTCGCCGCCAAGGGCAGTACCGCCCAGGCCATCGTCATGAAGTGCGACCAGGAGCCCTTCACCGACCCGGACGTGACGCTGGCCTTCAAGCTGCTCGCCGACCGGGAGAAGCTGGTCGAAGTCGTCCTGGCGGGCCAGGGCGTGGTCGGCAACGACATGTTCGGCAAGGGCTACCAGTACTACCCGCAGGACGTTCCGCAGCGGAAGCGCGATGTCGAGGAAGCCCGCGCGCTGCTGAAGAAGGCCGGCGTGCTCAACAAGCCGCTGTCCATCTACACCTCCTCCGTCGCCAGCGGTTTCGTGGAGGCGGCGACCCTCTTCGCCGAGCAGGCCGCCGACGCCGGACTGCGGGTGAGGGTCACGAGCGGTTCGTCGGAGACGTACTTCAGGGACCAGCTCACCAAGGGCGTGATGGGCAGCCACCGCTCGGGCGCCATGACCGTCCCCACCTACATCAACGACCGCCTGCTGACGAAGTCCGCCTTCAACGCCTCCGGGTGGCGCCGCAAGGACTTCGACGCGACCTTCGCCAAGGCCCAGTCCACGACGGACGAGGCCGAGCGCACCGAGCTGTACGGAAAGCTCCAGCGGACCGTCCACGACGAGGGCGGTCTGCTGATCTGGGGTCACCCGGACTGGCTGAACGCCGTCTCCTCCCGGGTGCGGGGCGTCGAGGACGCCCCTCCCAACACCCTGGACTCCGCCCGCTTCGACAAGGTGTGGCTGGCCTGAGGATGCGCGGGTACGCCCTGCAACGACTCGCCGTCGGAGCCGTCCAGCTGGCCCTGCTGGCGGTGCTGGTGTTCGCGTTGACGTCGCTGCTGCCCGGCGACGCAGCCGAGGTCCGTAACAACGAGGACGCCACGCCCGAGCAGGTGGCGGCGCTGCGCGAGCAGCTCCGGCTGGACCGGCCGGCCCTGGAACGCTTCACCGACTGGGCCCAGGGCGTGCTCACCGGCGACCTGGGCACCTCGCTGGTGAGCGGCGGCCCGGTGCTGGACATCCTGACCGAGTCGGCCGGCCCCACGCTGGTGCTGGCCGCGGTGGCCCTCGTTGTCGTCGTGCCGCTCGCGGTGCTGCTCGGCATCGCCTCCGGGCTGCGCGAGGGCGGGCGTCTGGACCGGGCGGTCACGTCCGTGACGCTCGCGCTCAGCTCCGTACCGGACTTCCTGCTGGCGCTGCTGCTCGTGGCCGGCCTGTCGCTGAAGCTGGGCTGGCTGCCCGCCACCTGGGTCGGCGTGGGCGCGGCGGACCTCCTCGTCGAGCCCGCGCTGCTGGTCATGCCCGTCGCGGTGGTGGCGGCCCGCATGGTCTGCCTGCTGTCGCGGCAGGTGCGGGCGGGCATGGTGACGGTCCTCAAGGCGGACTACGTCGTCCAGGCGCGGCGCCTCGGCGTGCCGCGCCGGACGCTGCTGCTGCGCCACGTCCTGCCCAACGCCGCTGTGCCCGGGGTCCAGGAACTGGCCCGGGTGGGCGACAACCTGGTCGGCGGGGTGCTGGTCGTCGAGGCGGTCTTCGCGATCCCCGGTGTGGCGACCGCACTCGTCCGTGCCGTGGAAGCCCGCGATGTGCCCACCGTGCAGGGCCTGGCCCTGGTGGTGGCGGTGGCGGCCCTGCTGTTCAGCCTGGTGGCGGATCTGGTCTGCCATCGACTCGTCCCGCGAACGGAGGTCCTTCGGTGAAGGCCACGGCCATGCCCATGGTGTCGGTCGGCGGGCTGCTGCTGGCGCTGCCGCTGGGCGCCGCCCTCCTCGGACCGCTCCTCGCCGATCCCGCCGTGCCGGGCGCGTACGCCCCGTACGCCCCGGGCGGGAGCGAAAGCCCGCTGGGGACGGACGGGTTGGGGCGTGATGTGCTGGCCCTGCTCCTGCACGGCGGGCGCAGCGCGCTCGGCATGGCGCTCGGCGCGGTCGCCGTCGCCTACCTGGCGGGCGGACTCATCGGTCTGCTGGCCGCGACGGCCCGCCGCCGCTGGGCCGACGAGCTGCTGATCCGTCCCCTCGACGTGCTGCTGCCGCTGCCCACGCTGCTCGTGATCAGCGTGGTCGCGGTGGGCTGGCGCGGCTCGCCCGCCGCCATCACTCTCGCGATCGCGGCTGTCAACGTCCCGCCGGTGGCACGGCTGGTGCGGGCCGCGGCCCTGGACGCGGCGAGCAGTCCCGTGGCCGAGGCACTGCGGGTGCAGGGCGAGTCCCGGCTCCGTGTCCAACTGGACTACGTGGCACGCTCGGTGCTCGCTCCGGTCGCCGCCGACATCGGCACCCGCATCACCCTCGCCGTGTTTCTCGTGGGCTCGGCCAACTTCCTCGGCCTGGGTCTTGACCCGACGGCTCCCGACTGGGCGGTGAGCATCTCTCGCAGCCGCGAGGGCCTGCTCCTCCAGCCGTGGGCCGTACTGGCGCCCGCCCTGATGCTCGTCATGTTCACCGTGGGGCTCAACCTGCTCGCCGATGGCCGGCTCGCCCGCTCCCGCCGTACGCAGGAGGCCGTCCGATGACCCCGATCGTCTCCGTGCGGTCACTGACCGCGCGTGCCGGGGACACCGTGCTCCTCGACGCGGTCGACCTCGACCTGTACGAGGGCCGGGTCACCGCGCTCGTCGGCCCGTCCGGCAGCGGCAAGACCACGGCCGCCCTCGCCCTGCTCGGTGAGGCGGGCCCGGGGGTACGCCTGACCGGCGGGGTGGCGGCCGACGGCGTGACCGTCGTGGATGAGGACGGCATCACGAAGGCCGCCGCCGGACTGCGCGGGCGGGTGGTCGCGTACATGCCCCAGCACCCGGGCAGCGCCCTGAACCCGGCCCGCCGCACCGGAGCCGTCCTCGCCGAGCTCGCCCGGCTGCACCACTCCGCCTCCACCGGTACGGCGGCCGTCGCCGAAGCGCTGGACGCGGCCCAGTTGCCGCCGGGACGGGACACCGGGCGGCGCTTTCCGCACCAGTTCTCGGGCGGGCAGCGCCAGCGCGTGGCACTCGCCCAGACGCTGGTGTGCCGCCCACGGGTGCTCGTCCTCGACGAGCCGAGCACCGGCCTGGACACGGTGACCCGGATGAGGCTGGCCGGGGAGCTGGCGGAGCTCGCACGCACCGGCCTGGCGATCCTGCTCCTCAGCCACGACCACGACCTCGTCCGGGCCCTGGCCGACCACGTGGTCGTCCTGCACCGGGGGCGGGTGACCGCGTCGGGCGGCCCAGCCGGCGCCCTGCCCGCCCGGCGCGGGGTGACCACCACGCGACACGCCCCCCGCGACGGCGACGGCCCCCCGGTCCTCGACGTGAGGAACCTCTCCGCCCACCTCCACAGCCGCCACCGGGGCCCCGTGCTGCACGGGGTCGGCCTCCAACTGCCCGCCGGGGCCTGCGTCGGCGTGGCCGGGCTGTCCGGCAGCGGCAAGACCACGCTGGCCCGCTGCGTCGCCGGACTCCACGAACGCCACCGCGGCGACGTGCTGCTGGACGGCGACCGGCTGCCGGTGCTGCGCCGCCGCACCGCCGAGCAGAAGCGACGGGTGCAGTACGTCTGGCAGGAGGTGCGCTCCTCCTTCGACGAGCGGCGCCCGGTCGCCGAACAGGTCGCCCGGACCGCCGTACGGCTGCGGGGGCTCACACGCGACGAGGCGAGGCACACGGCCCTGCGGATGCTGGACCGTCTCGGGCTCGCCGCCGACACCGTCGCACGCCGACCGGGTGGCCTGTCGGGGGGCGAGCTGCAACGTGCCGCGCTCGCCCGCGCCGTACTCGCCGAACCCGACGTGCTCGTCTGCGACGAGATCACCACCGCCCTGGACGCCGACGCGACCGACGCCGTCCTCGCCGAACTCGCCGCCCTGCGTGAACGGCACGGCACCGCGCTGCTCTGGGTCAGCCACGACCTGGAACTCCTCGCCGCCGTCGCCCACCGCATCGTCGTCATCGACAGCGGACACATCGTCGAGACCGGCACACCTCAGCAGGTGCTGCGGGCCCCCCGGGCCACCCTCACCCGGCAGCTCGTCCACGCCATGGATCTCGGCAGGGCGCTCAAGGCCACCGATCAGGCCGCCCCGTCCGTCTCCGGCGCCTGAACGACTCACGACCCACCACACCCCCGACCACGGAGGACACATGACCGACCGCACCGCAGCGGGCGACACGGCTGCGAGGGGCGACGCCCGGGCACTGCTCGACGCGCTGCCCGACACGCTGCCCCGGGACGAGATCCTCGCCATCAACAGCTCCAAGTCCGACATCCACACGCACCGCACGTACGCGTACAACGGCTGGACGTTCGACCTGCCGCCCGGCGTCTTCAAGCCCGGCGACACCAGCCGTATCGTCCACGACCGGCTGCTGGACGGCACCATCCCGCTCAAGGGCCGCGCCTACGCGGCCATCGGTGTCGGCCTGGGCGTCGAGGCCGTGATCGCCGGCACGGCCGGCGCCCGCGAGATCTACGCCGCCGACGTCCACCCGGACAGCGTCGCCACCGCCGCCGCCCACTACGAGCGCGTCGTCGGGGACCGCCCCGGCACCGCCTTCCGTCCGCTGGTCTCCAACCTCTTCGAGGAGTTCCCCTCCTCCGCCCGCCTCGACGTCATCACCTTCAACCCGCCCGCGGTGAGCGTGCGGACCAGCGACGACCCGACGGTGGTCCGCAACGTCTGCGTGGGCGCCGAGATCGTCGTCCGCTTCTTCGACCAGATCATCGACCGGGACCTGCTCGCACCCGGCGGCGAGATCTACCTGGTCGTGTCCAACACCTCGGAGCTCAAGCGCATCGTCGCGTACGCCGTCGACGCCGGGTTCCGGCCGGAGATCCTGCACCGCCAGACCTGGGAGGTCGACGACTGCCAGGCGTACTTCTTCAAGCTGAACCGTCGGCCTGCCGCCTGACCAGGAGGAGAAAGACATGCATGAGCACATAGCGGAGGCCGTCAAGGAGCCCGATGTGGTGGCGGTCCCTCCGGGAGCGGTCTGTCTGCGCTTCGAGACCATGAAGCTCTACTCGGCGCTCGGCGCCGTACGCCACCTGCTGGAGACCGGGCAGGTCGAGCCCGGTGACACGCTCGTCGACAGCTCCAGCGGCATCTACGCCCACGCACTGGCCCTCGCCTGCCACCGCTACGGCCTGCACTGCCACGTCGTCGGGTCGACGACGGTGGACCGTACGCTCCGCGTCCAGCTGGAGATCCTGGGCGCCACGCTCGAACAGGTCCGGCCGTCCAAGAACCTGCGCCTGGACCAGAACCTGCGCGTGGAGCGCATCGGCGAACTGCTGCGCGAGAACCCCGGCTACCACTGGATGCGGCAGTACCACGACTCGATCCACTACCTCGGCTACCGCGACGTCGCCGACCTGATCGGCAAGGAGGTCCCGGACGGACCTCTGTCCATCGTCGGCGGGGTCGGCACCGGAGCCTCCACCGGCGCCATCGCCACGTATCTGCGCGAGGCGGGCCGGGAGGTCACCCTCGTCGGCGTGCAGCCCTTCGGCAGCGTCACCTTCGGTGCCGAGCACGTCTCCGACCCCGACATGATCATCGCGGGGATCGGCAGCTCCATCCCCTTCCAGAACGTCCGGCACGACCTGTACGACCGCATCCACTGGGTCAACTTCGACTACGCCATGTCCGGCGCCGTCGAACTCCTGCGCGCCAGCGGCATCTTCGCCAGCCTGTCCGCCGGTGCCGCCTACCTGGCCACGCTCTGGGAGCGCGAGCGCGACGACTCCCGGACGTACGTCTTCCTCGCCGCCGACACCGGGCACCGCTACGTCGACAGCGCCTACGCCGACCACCCCAAGGCCATCGGTCTGGGCTCCATGCGGCCCCACGAGGTCCTGACGCGGGACGGGCTGCGGCACCCCTGGTCCGCGATGGACTGGCCGCCGAGCGACAGCGCCCTCGTGCGCGGCGAACCGCTGCTGGTACCCGGCGCGGTCTAGCCGCCCTCCTCCCCTGATCACCCCCGGACGAAAGAACTCGACATGTCTCCCTCGCAGCCGCACTCCGTGGCAGACCTCCGGCAAGCGGTTCTCGACGGCGCCTACGGGCCGCCGCCCCAGGAGCTCGCCGTGACCAGCGCTTTCTGGCTCCACCACACCACCCGGCTCGCCGGCAGCCAGGTCACCTACCGCAACAACTACCTGCTGCTGAGGTCCGGGGACGCCTTCGGGGCCTCTTCCTTCGAGGCCGGAGCCCTCGCCCCCGAGTTCTGCGCGGACGCCTCGGGCCACACCCTCGACACCCTCGTCCGGCACGAGTCGGCACCCGTGCGCATCGCCGCCCTCGACGCCTACCTCGGTCGCGTTCAGCCGCATCGCGGCGCGCCCGACGCCGAACCCGTCGTCCTGCCGACCGGCACACCCGAGACGCGGGCCCGGGCCAGGGACGCGGCCGTCGCGGGACTGCTGGACATCGCCCCCGGTGCCAAGGTCGCTCTCATCGGCGTCGTCAACCCGCTCGTCGCCGCGATACGCGAACAGGGCGGCACCCCGCTGCCCTGCGACTTCAACCTGCGCGCCACCAACTGGGGCGACCCCGTCACCGACGACATGGACCAGGTCCTCGCCGAGGCGGACGCCGTGGTCGCCACCGGCATGACCCTCAGCAACGGCAGCTTCGACGTCATCCTGGGGCACTGCCGCAAGCAGGAGGTTCCGCTGGTGGTGTACGCGCAGACCGGCGGCGCCGTCGCGCGTGCCTTCCTCGGCGCGGGCGTCACCGCGCTCTCCGCCGAGCCCTTCCCGTTCTCACAGTTCAGCGCCGACGAGACCGTGCTGTACCGGTACCGGGCGGCAGGCTCATGAGCAGCGAGACCAAGGACCCGGGCCCGGTGGACACGGACAAGGCGGCCGGCGGGGCCGCGCGGGAACCGGCCGCGAGCGTGGCGGCCGTACCGGGCGACTGGAGGATGACCCGCCTGCTGTGGCCGCTCATGCTCGCCTCAGCCATCGGGCTGGTGCCCTTCACGATCTACAGCACGTTCCTCGTCCCCATCGCCGACACGGCGGACAGCGGTGTCGCCGCGCTCGGCCAGCTGCGCGGTCTGGGCGGCCTGGCCGCGCTCGCGGTGGGAACCGCCCTCGCTCCCCTGATCGACCGCGTACGCAAGGAGTGGGCGGCCGCGGGCGGGCTGGCCGTGCTCGCCCTCTCGGCGGCCCTCGGCGCGACCGGCGATTTCCTGCTGCTGGCGGCGTTCTGCCTGCTCGTCGGCGCCGGTACGGCCGTGCTGAACCCGGCGCTCACCGCGGCGGCGGCCGACCGTTTCGACAGCGACGCGGCCTCCGGCCGGGCGGCGACCCTCATCACCGCCACGCAGTCCCTCACAGCACTGCTCGCCGCGCCCCTGGTCGCCCTGCCCGCCCTGCTCTGGGGCTGGCAGGGCGACCTGTGGGCGATCGCCGCCGTCGCGGCCGTGCTCGCCGCGTACTTCCTTCTCCGGGGCCGCCGCCCTCACCCGGCCGGGCAGGACAGCGCGGCCGGGGCGGACAAGGCGGAGCGGCCGGGCTACCTGGCGTCGTTCAGACTGCTGGGCGCGCTTCCGGGCGTGGTGCCGCTCCTGTTCGTCGCCCTGCTGCGGACGGCGGCGTTCATGGGGTACCTCGCCTACCTGGCGGCCTTCTACGACGAGCGCTTCGCGCTGTCCCCCGGGCCGTTCGCCATCGTCTGGACGTTGAGCGGTACCGCGTTCTTCCTCGGGAACCTCGTCGCCGGGCGTCTGCTGAGCGCCGACCGGCCGAAGGTCCCCACCGAGCGGCTGATGACCCTGGCCCTGCTGGTGGCACTGGCAGCACTCGTGGGCGTGTTCTTCACCCACTCCCTGTTCCTCGCCCTCCCGCTGACCGCCCTCGTCGGCGCCGGTCACGCCACGGTCGCCGCCTGCGTCACCACGCTCCTCGTACGCCGCTGCGGCTCGCTGCGCGGCACCGCGCTGAGCATCAACTCCGCCGGCATGAGCCTCGGCGTGTTCGTCGGAGCCGGTCTCGGCGGCGTGGGACTGGCACTGGGCGGCTATCCGGGCACGGCCGCCGCACTGGGTGCCCTGACGCTGGCGGCGCTCGTCCTCGCCCGTGTCGCCGCCCGCCATGGAGACATGAGCGAGGGCCGGGCCGCGTAGCTGGAGTGGGGGCGTGCCCACGGGCCGCTGGCGTAGGGCCCGTAGGCACGCGGAGGCACTGGCCTGCCCTGCGGAAACACGGCGTCGACCGGCAGGGGGTCCGTTCCGGCACCGAAGCCGTCGAGCGCCCGGAGGCCGTGCGTCAGGCCCCCGTGACCGCCGCCGGGGACACCGGCTCGGCCGCCGGGGGCTTCAGACGGCGGACGACCAGGCCCGGGAGCAGGGATGCGACGGCGAACAGGGCTGCCAGGCCCAGCCATCCCGGGGGGCCCTGGACGAGGACCACGGCGGTGATCAGGAGGGGGCCCGCCATGTCCTGGACCGCGAAGCCCAGGCTGAAGACCGAGAGGTAGACGTTCCTGCGGTCCTCGGGGGCGTAGGTGTAGGAGAGTTCCCAGGCTCCGGCCGCCTGCCAGAGCTCCCCCGCGGTCAGCAGTACGCAGGCGGCCAGCGCCGCCGCGATCGCCAGGGAAGCCTTCGTGTCCACGGGGACGGCCAGTACGGCGGCGCAGCCTGCCAGGGCCAGTCCGGCGCGGCGCAGGGCCCGGACGCCGGTCCGGGGGTCGGTCACCCCCTTGGCGAAGGGCACCTGGAGCACCACGGCCAGCACGGTGTTGACGAAGACCAGGATCGGGACGAGGGCGTCCGGGGCGCTGTCGTGGCTGGTCACCCACAGGGGCAGGCCCACGGCCAGCAGGGTCATGTGCAGGGTGAGTACGGAGTTGAGTCCGGCCAGTGTCAGGTAGCGGCCGTCCCTGACGGCTCGGAAGGCGGCGAACGGGTTGCGGAACGCGGGGGCCTTGACCGGGCCCGGGGCGCGCAGCCGCAGCATCAGCAGGGCAGAGACGGCGAAGGCGGCCGCGTTGCCGATGAGGACACCGCGGTTGATCCAGATGTCGTCGATCAGCAGCATCGGGGTGGCGGCGAGCGCGCCGAGGGAGAAGCCGATGTTCCGCACGGTGCGGACGACGGCCATCATCCGGACCCGGTCGCCGTCCCCGGCGATGCCCCCGACGAGCGCCTGGGTGAGGGGGCCGGTCGCGTTCTGGGCGACGGCCTGGCAGGACGCGGCGACGGCGAAGGCCACGGGGCCCTGGACGAACGCGAGCCCCGTGAAGCACAGGGCGCGCCACAGCATGGCGCCGATGAGGACGTTGCGGGCACCGGCCCGGTCGGCGAGGCCGCCGAGCGGGATGGTGGCGACCAGCCCGACGAACGCTGCTATGCCGAGGCCCGCGCCCAGTTGGACGTGGGTGAGTCCGGCCGCCGTGGTGAAGAAGACCGTGGCGCCCGCCAGGAAGAGGCCGGTGCCGAAGGAGCTGGTCAGGGTGGCGAGCGCGAAGAGGCGGCCGGCGGGACTGCCGGGCAGGTACTCGCTCAGGGGCGGGAGGCCGAGGCGTTGGGCCGCCGGGCCGGTGCGGGGCCCGGTCATGGGGCGCCCACGGTGACGGTGATGTACGAGGCGGCCGTGCGGGCCGTCGCGGCGGCCTCCGCCGGACCCGCCCCGGTGGCTATGACGTAACCGGCGCGCTGCCAGGAGCTGGTGGTCACCACGACCTGCCGGCCGGGCACGGCGGACACGGCCACCTCCTCGACGCCGTCCAGCGCCTCGGCCTTGTCCGTGCCGGTGACGGCGAGGACGACCGCGTCCGGTGTCTGTGCGGCCGGGGCGGGCAGGAAGGTGACGGCAGCGGCGCGCCGGGCGGGGCGCGCCGGTGCGGGGTCCTCGCCCGCCAGCAGCCCGAGGAGGTCCGCGAGGATGCCGTCGCCGCCGTACGCGAGGTCGATCAGGGAGTGGATACGGTCCCCGGGGAGACGGCCCGCGCACTCGATCAGGTGGGGCCGCCCGCCGGTGAGCACCCACTCGGCGTGCAGGATGCCGGTGCCGAAGCCGACGGCGCCGACCAGACCGGCCATGGCGGCGCGCAGCGCGTCCTCGTCGGCCGCGCCCGGGGGCGCGGGCACGGTGTGGCCGAGTTCGACCGGGTGGCGGCCGGGCAGGACGTCCTTGGCGGTGACGTTGAGGAAGCCGACGGTGCCGTCGTGGACGAGCGCCTCCACGCTGAACTCCGGCCCGTGCAGGCGTTCCTCGACCAGATAGCGGGCGCTGTCCGGGTAGTTCACGCGCAGCCGGGGCTCGTCCGCGCCGACGGTGTGCTGCCAGGCGGACTCGGCGTCGTCGTCGGGGCCGAGCAGCACCACGCCGAGGCTTGCCTGGCGGTTGGCCGGTTTCAGGACGCACTCCCCGCCGTGCCGGGCACGCAGCTCCTGGACGTCGGCGGGGCCGGTGGCCTCGGCGAACGCGGGCTGTGCGAGGGCGTGGGCGGCGGCGGCCCGCCGCAGCTCCCCCTTGTCACGCAGGGTCCGGGCCGCGCGGACACCGCCGCCGGGCAGGCCCCAGGCGTCCGCGAGTACGGCGGCGGCGACGACCCCGTACTCGACGCCGGGGAACACGGCGCGGACCCGCGGCGGGCGGGCCACGGTGCGCGCGAGCTCCCCTGCGCCCCCCTCGTCCTGGGTGGCGGCGGCGCGCACCTCGGCGACGCAGCGGTACCGGGAGGCCGCCTCACGGATGTTCCGCGCGTCGATGATGTGCGGCTCCTCCAGGATGAGCAGGCTGGCCTCGGGGAGCAGCCGGTCGAGTTCGGCCATGAGGAAGGCGCCGTAGCCGACCAGGACATGCGTGACGCCCTCGGCGGGGGCGCGGGTGTCGGTCGTCATCTGACCTCTCCTATCGGTTCGGGCCCTGTGCGGGGGTCGGCCGGGGTGCCCGGGCCGTGCCCCTGTTCTTCCAGGCCTCCCGCATCACGATGGCGAAGAACTCGGCATAGGTGCGCTGCACGTGCAGTCCGAACTCCTGGACGTCGCCGTGCCGTTCACGCAGTCGGTTGATCGGGACGTTCATCGCGGCGTGGTGCTCGATGTGCAGGTTGTTGCCGTTGGTGAACCAGGTGGTGAGCCGGCTTCCCGTTATGGAACGCGTATTGCGCAGCACATCGACGCTGGCGGTGTCGCACAGGACGTGCTCGGGCAGTTCGACCAGAAAGTGCATCGGCATGGCCACGATGAAGGGCAGCAGCCACAGTCGCAGGACGAGCGGGCCTTCGCCCAGGAGGCAGGCGGCGGCGATCAGCGCGAAGAAGGCGGCGAACCAGCGGTATTCGCTGATGATCGCCTTCCGGCTCCTGGGTGCGATCTGCCCCATGTCGTACTGCCAGGTGCCGGGGACACAGCGGGCGGTGTCGCGCACGACGGCCAGGATGCGCGACCCGTCGAACAGCCCCTTGGCCAGGGCTCCGAGCGTCAGCGGCTTACGGGTGTCGAAGCCGAAGAACTCCGTGTCCTGGGGCGTGCCCAGGTAGCGGTGGTGCTGGAGGTGACGTACCCGGTAGTGGCTGTACGAGACCAGCATCGGCGTGCCGAGGGGCACGCCGGCTATTCGGTGCCAGCGCGAGCTGCGGAAAGCGGAATGGTGCAGGCATTGGTGCTGCAATTCCACCGCGTGGGTGTAGGCGGCGGCAAGGATCACGATACCGGCGGCGGCTGCCGCATAGGATGCCTGAATCGCGAAGAATACCCCGGACCCGACCATGACGGCAAGCGCGCACAGTTTCCCGATGAAGACCGCTTCGTCTCTGCCGCGAACAGCTGCACGCTGGAAAAGAAATTGCGGAGAAAGCGCGTTTTTGGACATCAGAAAGATACCCCCCGTTGTTCAGTGATTCTGCTGGAGATTCAGCGCGATGGCGCCCTGGGCGGGCGCCATCGCGTCGGGGTCAGTCGGTGGTGGGCGTCTGCTGGAGGCGTGCCCGCCACTCCTCGACCTGCTCCGCCACGCGCTCCGGCGAGGTGCCGCCGAGGCTGCGGCGCGAGGTCACCGAGTCCTCCACACCGAGCACCGCGAAGACGTCCTCGGTGATGCGGGCGTCGACCTGCCGCATGTCCTCCAGCGACAACTCATCGAGGCTGCGACCGTGTTCGTCCGCCAGGCGCACGAGGCGGCCGGTGATGTGGTGGGCCTCGCGGAACGGCATGCCCAGCTCACGCGTCAGCCAGTCGGCCAGGTCGGTCGCCGTCGCGTGAGCGGCACCCGCCGCGGCGCGCATCTCGGTGGCGCGCGCCTTCATGTCGCCGACCATGCCGATCATGGCCTTCAGACAGAGCTCGAAGGTGTCCGCGCCGTCGAAGGTCCGCTCCTTGTCCTCCTGCATGTCCTTGGAGAACGTCAGCGGCAGGGCCTTCATGACCGTCAGCAGCCCGAACAGCGAGCCGTGCACCCGGCCGACCTTCCCGCGGACCAGTTCGGCGGCGTCGGGGTTGCGCTTCTGCGGCATGATCGAGGAACCGGTAGTCCAGGCGTCCGAGAGCTCGATGAAGCTGAACTGCGGCGACATCCACAGCACGATCTCGTCGGCCAGGCGGGACAGGTGCGTCATGCACAGGGAGGCCGCGGAGAGGTACTCAAGGGCGAAGTCCCGGTCGGAGACGGCGTCCAGGGAGTTGCGCATCGGCCGTGCGTAGCCGAGGAGTTCGGCCGTACGGTCACGGTCGATCGCGAACGACGTCCCGGCGAGCGCGGCGGCCCCGAGGGGGGACTCGTTCATGCGCGCGCGGGCGTCGAGCAGCCTGCCGTGGTCGCGCCCGAACATCTCGACGTACGCCATCAGGTGGTGGCCGAAGGAGACCGGCTGCGCACTCTGGAGGTGCGTGTAACCCGGCATGATCGTCGCCGTGTTCTGCGCGGCCTGCTCGACCAGGACCTCGATGAGCTGGTGGACCAGGGCGAGCGCGCGGTCGTTCGCGTCCCGCACCCAGAGGCGGAAGCTGGTGGCGACCTGGTCGTTCCTGCTGCGGGCGGTGTGCAGCCGCCCGGCCGCGGGGCCGATCAGATCACGCAGCCGGGACTCGATGTTCATGTGGATGTCTTCGAGTTCCACCGAGAAGGCGAAGGTACCGGAGGTGATCTCGCCCCGGATCACCTCCAGGCCGTCCTTGATCGCCGTCGCGTCCGCCTGGGAGATGATGTCCTGCTCGCAGAGCATCGTGACATGGGCGACCGAGCCGTCGATGTCCTGCATGGCCATACGCCGGTCGAATCCGATGGAGGCGTTGATCTGTTCCATCACTTCGGACATGCCCTCACCGAAGCGCCCCCGGATCAGCCCACTGCCCTTGCTCGCGTCGTTGTGCACTTTCTGCGCCGCCTTTCGAAGAAGAGAGAAAACCGTGCCGGAAAAACCTGCGGCACACTACCTGACGTCAATATGCACCCCGGCGACGACCTCTCGGCATATATCGACCGCCTGTGCGGCGGTCGAAGCTGTGGCCAGGACGTAGCCGACCCGTGTGTGGGAGTTCCGGATCGGGGAAATCGTGTCCCCGGCCTTCAGCGGAAGGTGGAACTTCACCACACCGGGCAGCCCCGGCCACCGCTGCGCCCCGCTGACGCCGACGACCGTGCCCGGCGGTGGCGCGAAGAAGCGGATCGCGGCGGCGCGCGCGACCGTGGGCGCGGGCGGCGGGGGCGCGGTCCGGTCCAGGGACCACTGGACCAGGAGGTCGATCAGGTCGTGTCCGGTCGCCTGGCGCACGAGGGTCGGAATCTGGTCCCCGCCGACCCGGGTGTGCGTCTCGATGACTTCCGGGCCGTCGGGCGTCAGACGCACCTCGGTGTGGGTGCAGCCGTCGGTGATGCCCATGACGTCGAGGAACGCGGAGACGTAACCGCCGATGGCCGTCGCGACGTCCGGGGGGAGTGGCGCCGGTACGACGTGGCCGACCTCGACGAAGGGGTTCTCCGGGTCCGAGTCCTGAGTGAACTTGCCGGTGATCGCCAGCACATGGTGGTCACCGGCGCAACTGACCGCCTCGACCGAGAACTCCGGACCCGCGAGGAACGGCTCCGCGATGTACGTGTCGGTGGTCGCGGGCGGCATGACCACCTCCTCGGCCCGGCGCAGGCACACCACGTGCTCGCTGCCCAGGCCGTGCCGGGGCTTCACGATCACCGGGTAGCCGTGCTCGGCCGCGAACGCCCGGATCTCGTCGGCGTCGCGCACGACGGCGGACGGCACGGTGGAGAAGCCCTTCTCCCGCAGCCGGGCGCGCATGGCCAACTTGTCCCGGGTGCGCCCGACCACCTCCGCGGAGAGGCCGGGCACACCGAGTTCCTCCGCGATCCGGGCCGCGGGCAGCAGACCGTGCTCCGTGAGGGAGAGCACCGCGGTGAACGGCGCCCCGCGGTGGATCTCCCGCAGCAGCGGGATCAGCGCGGGGTCGTCGTACCCGGTCAGTACGGTGCGCCGCGCGACCCGCACCAGGTCGGCGTCGTAGCCCGCCGGTGTGTCGACCAGCGTGATGTCCGCACCGAGCTGGCGGATCCGGTCGCACAGACCGGGACCGCCGCCGACAACGACGACCTGCTTCGGATTCTCCATGGTCAAGCCCTCTCAGCGCCTCGCCGCGTGCCCTTGCCCGCGTGCCCCTGTCCGTGTGTCCCGCCGGAACTCACGTGGCCCGGATGTAGCCGTCCAGGTCGGCCTGCGAACGGCTGCGCAGCATCGAGTAGCCGGTACGGCTGTTCACCGAGAAGGGCTCCGCGCCCGGCACGATGCCGTCCGGTTCGTCGTGGGCCCGCAGCACGTCGACGCTCGGCGGGCGCGGCCCCTCGGAGCGCTCGTCGTAGTGGAAGCGGATCCCGTGCCAGATCCCGCCCTGTTCCCGCGCGGCCGGCTTCCAGGGGAGGCCGGCCCGAGCGTGCAGGTAGGCGTCCTCCAGGGACAGCCCCTGCTGGAGCTCGACGAGCTCCGGTACGTGGTCGCCCGCCGGCCGGGCGGCGGCCTCGATGACGCTGATCCGCTCGGGAGTCATCTTGAACTCCACGTGCATCACGCCCTGTTCCATGGCCCAGCTGGACGCGATGCGCTCGGTCACGGTGAGCAGTTCCCGCAGGCGGTCCTCCGGCAGGTCCACGCCGGAGACATGGCCGATCTCGTAGCAGGCGGGCAGCGGCGACACGAACTTGCGGGTCACCGAGTGGGCGAGGACTCGGCCGTCCCGCACGACGCATTCGAGGCTGAACTCCGGCCCGCCCACGTACTCCTCGACCAGGGCGTCGGTGCTGAACTCGTAGTTGGTCAGCCGCGAGGTCCGGAAGGCCGACATCCTCGTCAGCGCTTCCTCCACCTCCTCCCGGGAGTCGCACTTGCGCACGAAGAGGCTCATCGCCATGTCGACCGGCTTGACGATCACAGGGAAGGCGACGCCCGTCCAGTCGAACGACCTGCTCTCCTCGACGGAGGACAGTTCGGCGATCGTCCGGGGCTGGGGGATGTCGTACTCCTGGAACATCCGCCGCATCAGGGCCTTGTTCCGGGAGGCCCGGATCCGGGCCACGTCGTTGTGGTACAGGCCCAGTTCCCGGGCCAGCACATCGGCCGCGATCACCGCGAACTCGTTGCCCGCGACGACCGCGTCGAACCGCCGTGCCCCGATCTGCGACAGCAGTTCCCCGGGCGAGTCCGACAGGGCGGGCACCCTGATCCACTCGTGCAGCGTCGTGACCCGGTCGCCGACGGTCGAGCTCTCGATCGTCACGATCGTCAGCCGCCAGCCCTCGCGCTCACAGATCGCGGCGATCCGGCCCAGCGACCACTGCGCGACCGGGTGCAGCAACAGAACATGCTTGTTCACGTACGTCCCTCACACTTGTTCACGTACGTCCCTCACAGGCTTTCGTTGCGAGCGAAGTACCGCTCGAACCCGACCATTTCCTTGCAGCGCCGGATGATTTCCTGCTGGTAGTACTTCTGGTAGAGCTTGGTGTCGTCGGTGACGCAGTACGACGGCAGCAGCACGGTCCTCGGGCGTTCGCTGTCGTTGGGTCCGCTGAAGTGCGGGGTCAGCGAGTGGAACACCAGGACGTCACCGGAGGCCAGGGCGGGGACGTGGATACGGGAGGCGTCCAGCCGATCCGGATCGCAGTCGCCCTCGGGGTTCCCCGGCGGGCCGGGCACCAGCTCCTGGTGGCTGCCCCGGTAGAACGCGATGCCGCCGGAGCGCTCGTCGCTCGGATAGAGGTTGATGACCACCGTGCACAGCAGGTCCGGGGCGGTGTCGAGCCACTTCCAGTAGAGGAAGTCCTGGTGCGTGGCGTAGCCCTTGACGCCCGGTTGCTTGCGGATCAGCTTGCACTTGAGGATCTCGGCGGAGCCGCCGAGTACCGCCTCCAGTGCGCCCATCAGCTTGGCGCTGGTGGCGGCCCCGTTCAGCGTCGGTGAGATGTCGAGGACCGGGTCGAGGCGGTCAAAGGCGTACTCACCGTCCGGTCCACGCCGGAACTCGGTACGCAGATTCAGATCGTCGTCCAGCCCGTCCACGTTCCACAGCCGCTCGCACTCCGCGCGGAACGCGTCGACCTCTTCGTCCCCGAACAGGCCAGGCAGCACGGTGTAGCCGTCCTGCCAGTACTGCTTCGTCTTCTCCGCCAGATCGACAGCGGCAATCATCGCGTCTCCCCCGCTTCGTTCGCCGTGATTCCCCGGTACCCCGGACGGGCCCTGAACTCCGAGAGTCGCCCGCGCAGTTCGGCCGCGGCCTCGCGCACCCGGCCCGGTGCCGTCCCTCCCTGGCTGTCGCGGGAGGCGACCGACTCCTCGACGCCGATGTCCGGCCACTCGGCGCAGGCGAGGCGCGGGTCGATGCCGCGCCGTGCCTCCAGCGGCAGCTGGGCCGGCGAGCAGTCCCGCTCCCCGCAGAGACGGACCAGCTTCGTCACCAGGTGGTGGGCCTCCCGGAAGGGAATCTGCCGCTCGCGCGTCAGCCAGTCCGCCAGGTCGCCGGAGGTGACGAAGCCGATGTCGGCCGCGCGGCGCATCGCGTCCACGTCCGGCCGCATCAGGGTGGCGAGCGAGACCGCGGCGTCCAGGGACAGCGCCAGGGTGTCCGCCGTGTCGAACAGGGGCTCCTTGTCCTCCTGGAGGTCCCTGAAATAGCTCAGCGGGAGCCCCTTGACCACGGTTTGCAGCGCGTGCAGATTGCCCAGGACCCTGCCGCTCTTGGCGCGCATCAGCTCGGCCGCGTCCGGGTTGCGCTTGTGGGGCAGGGCCGAGGAGGAGCTGACCAGCTCGTCGGGGAGCGATACCAGCCCGACGGGCTGCGAGGACCAGTAGACGATCTCCGCACCGAAGCGCGAGAGGTTCAGCGCGACCGACGCACCGGCGCTCAGGAAGTCGAGGGCGAAGCCGCGGTCCCCCACGCTCTCCAGGGAGTTCGCCGTCGGCCTGCCGAATCCGAGAGTCCGGGCCACGCCGTCCCGGTCGACGGGGAACCCGGTGCCGGCCAGGGCGCCGGACCCCATCGGGCTCTCGTCCTGGAGGGCGTGCACCAGGCTCAGCCGCTCCGCGTCGCGCAGGAACGTCTCCGCGTAGGCGAGGCAGACATGGCCGAAACTGATCGGCTGCGCGACCTGGAGGTGTGAGAACCCGGGCATGACGGTCGCGGCGTGCCGCTCGCCCTGGACGAGCAGCGCCTCGGTCAGGTCCAGCACCCGGGCGCGCAGGGCGGTCACCTGGTCGCGGAGCCACAGCCGGAGCGCGGTCACGGCGAGATCGTTACGGGCCCGCGCGGTGCCCAGCCATCCGGCGTCGGCCCCGATGCGCTGCTCCAGATACTCCTCGACGGCCGTGTGCACGTCCTCGGCGTCCGGGTCGAGCGGATCGGCTCCCGACCGGATCAGCCCGGCGAGCTCGTCAAGGCCGCGGTGCAGCCCGGCCGCGGCCTCCGGCGGCACGATCCGCTGCTTCAGCAGCATCGTGACGTGCGCATGGGACGCCGCGATGTCGTAGGGGGCGAGCCTGCGGTCGAAGTGCGCGGTCGTGCCGATCGCCGCCATGTGGGCGGCGGCCGCGGACCGTTCGTCGACGGTCACGAGGGGACTCCTCCGGTCGGGCGCTCCGCCGCCTCGGCCAGCCGCCCGGCGAAGGCCCCGGGCGTGCCCGGTGCGGCGGCGGCCGCCGCGAGGTCCGCCCAGTCCGGGCGGAGGCAGAACAGCAGCAGCGCCCTGGCGATGTGCAGACGTGCGACGGCCTCCGGGTAGATCATCGACTGCGGGCCGTCGATGACCTCGGGCACGACCTCGTCGCCCCGGTAGGCGGGCAGGTTGTGGAGGAAGATCGCGTCCGGGCGGGCGTGGGCCATGAGTTCGGGCGTGACGCGGTAGGGCGCCAGCTGCGCGCGGCGCGCCTCGGCCTCGTCGGCCTTGTTCATCGGAATCCACGCGTCGGCGACCACGACCTGCGCGTCCTTGACGGCGAGCTGCGGGTCGGTGGTGGCCGTGAAGCCGAGCAGGTGCTCGGTCCGGTCGGCGGGCAGCGCCATGGCGGCGGGCGTCGCGCAGGTGAACCGGGCGCCGACCTTGGCGGCTGTCTGCGCCAGCGACAGGGCGATGTTCGTACCGTCCCCGACGAAGGCGATGCGGATGCCCTCCACCGTGCCGAACTGCCGCTTGACGGTGAGGAAGTCGCAGAGGGCCTGCGTCGGGTGGTGCTCGTCGCACATGCCGTTGATGAAAGGGGCGGGCGACAGCGCGCAGATCGCTTCCTGGGCGGCGAAGTCGTAGATCCGGCTCAGGAGTACGTCGTTGAACCGGCCCGCGACGTTCACGAAGTCGGGCAGGTGCTCGGTCTTCGCGGCGTGGCGTCCGACGCGGGCCTCAGCGCCGTTGTAGTGGATGGCCTGGCCGCCGAGATCACCGATGGCACGTTCGAACGCGGTCCGCGTGCGCAGCGACGTCTCGTCGAAGATCATTCCGAGGCACTTCCCGCGCAGCAGGGCGGGGAGGTGGCCGAAACGCTGCTTGTGCTCCTCCAGCGCGTCGGCGACGGCAATCACGTCGAGGACGTCCGAGGCGGTGAGGTCGTCGATCGTCAGAAGCTGTTTGCGGGTCACGCGACGCCTCCCTGGACCACGGTCCCCAGCTGGCGCAGCCGCAGCGCGTTGAGACGGATGAATCCGGTGGCGTCGTCCTGCCGGTAGGGGCCGCCCTCCTCGAAGGTGACCAGGTCCTGGCTGTAAAGGGAGTTGGGGCTCCTGCGGCCCTCGACGATCACGTTGCCCTTGTAGAGCTTGAGGCGCACGGTTCCGGTGACGCGCTCCTGGCTCTTGTCGATGAGCGCCTGGAGCATCTCGCGCTCCGGGGAGAACCAGTAGCCGTTGTAGATGAGTTCGGCGTAGCGCGGCATCAGCTCGTCCTTGAGGTGAGCCTCTCCCCGATCGAGCGTGATCGACTCGATCGCGCGGTGCGCGTGCAGCCAGATGGTTCCGCCGGGGGTCTCGAACAGGCCGCGGCACTTCATGCCGACGTACCGGGTGTCGACGATGTCGATCCGACCGATCCCGTTCTCCGCTCCGAGTTCGTTCAGCCGGGTGAGCAGAGACACCGGGTCCAGTCGCTCGCCGTCGATCGCGACGGGGTCGCCCTTCACGAAGTCCACCTCGATCGTGGTGGGCCGGTCGGGGGCCTCTTCGGGGGACTTGGTGCGTACCCAGGCGTCGTCCTCGGGCGTGAGCCAGGGGTCTTCGAGCGTCTTGCCCTCGCACGAGATGTGCAGGAGGTTGGCGTCCGCCGAGTAGGGCGCCTCGCCACGCTTGTCCTTGGCCACGGGGATGTCGTGCCGGTCGGCGAACGCGATCAGCTGGGCGCGGCCGCCCATGTCCCATTCACGCCAGGGTGCGATCACCTGGATGCCGGGGGCGAGGGCGTAGTAGGCGAGCTCGAAGCGCAGCTGGTCGTTGCCCTTGCCGGTCGCGCCGTGGGCGACCGCGTCGGCGCCCACCTCGCGCGCGATCTCTATCTGGCGCTTCGCGACCAGCGGCCGGGCGATCGGCGTGCCCATGAGGTAGTTCCACTCGTAGGCGGCGTTTCCGCGGTACATCGGAAAGGCGTAATCGCGGACCAGCTCGTCGCGGAGGTCGTCGATGTAGATGTTCTCGGGCTTGACGCCGAGAGCCAGGGCCCTTTCCCTGGCGATTTCCAGCTCCTCGCCCTGGCCGAGGTCAGCGGTGAATGTGACGATTTCGGCCCCGTACTCGATCTGTAGCCACTTCAGAATGACCGAGGTGTCGAGCCCCCCCGAGAACGCCAGGACAATTTTGCGTGGCTTGCTCATACCTACAGATCTCTTTCAGCTGTATAGAGTGGCGGGCATCGGAGTCATGGCGGTGCACCAGGCCCTTCCGGCACACCGATGAGGCCCGCGTGAGGTCACGCGCAGCAGGAAAGCGTCATGGTTCTTGGATTCCCCCCGCTGCCCCGTTGCGTGGACCGGGGATTCTTTTTGAGCCTCGGTGAACTCACCGCGGGAACAGCATGAATGAGCCATCTTGCAGGGAGCAAGAGCCGCAGAGCATCATCTCAATATCCGAGACATATCGCGCCGATGGTGCGCACCTGCACGGATTGGTCCGACAAGTGCCCCTATTCCAGTCCGGTTTCCGCCTCAGGCGCCTTCCACGGCCCACAGCGGCGACGCGACCGCACCCCGGAGCGTCTTGGTGCGGAGGGACTCCACACCGAGACGGAGGGAGCAGGCGCCGTGCGCGTAGGCATCGCGTTCTCGGCGGCGGCGAGGCTGGTGGCGGCGGCCACGAGGTGGCCGAGCGCCGCGCGCCGTCGGCCGGGGCGAGGTACGGACTGATGGTCCCGGGCCGTACGAGGACGAGGGCGGCCAGGACCGCCGCGGCCCCCGACGCGCGGGTCAGCACGGAGGCGCTGGAGCGCCCGGGGTTCTGGGCGAGTTGGCCCACCGCGAGTGCGGCGATGCCCTGGCCGGCGATCAGACCGCTGCCCAGGAGCGTCGCCGCCTCCCCCATCCGCTCCAGCGGCGCGACGTGTTCCGCGAGGCTGAGCACCGCGACGAGATGCGGCGCCACGCCGAACCCGATCGCGGCGATTCGGCGGTCGCGCCGATGAAGCTGTCGACGACGAGGAGGGGGAGCAGCACGCTGGTCACCGCCATGGCGCGGAAGAGCGCCAGGAGGGCGGGGTGCAGCAGCCGTACGCGGGAGGCCTTGCGGGCCGGGACCGGCCGGTGGCCGCGGCGGTCGGCGTGGCGCCCGAGGAACGGCCCGCCCACGGCCTGGCCCGTCCACGGCATCCCGGCGGCGATTCCCGCTGTGCCGATGCTGTTGAGTTCCGTCAGCGTCAGAAGGGTGGCGATGGGGCAGATCGCCGCGGGCCGGCGCGCCACCAAGGAGATCGCGGGCAGCGCGGGACCCGCGATCCGTGTGACGGTCCGCAGGCTCGCCATCGCTGCCACTTCGCTGGAGACACCTCCGACCAGGCCGCCGCGGCGGAACGCTTGGGGATGCGGATGCACTCAACTCACTTTGCATCCAGCCATGTTGCGCATCAAGAGACTCAACTCACTTTTTCTGTCCGCTAATTCAGCCCGGCGACCGTAACCGCACCACACTCCGGCAACCCCCCTAGAAATTCGGGATCTCACAGTGTGGACAATTTGGGAGGAGGCGACGAACCCCGCCCGGCAATCGTCGTAGGTTCCGTTCCTGTCGCCCACATCGCGGCCGCCTGTCTACTGGCACCACTTCCGCCACTGACCCACGCATCGATCAACAGACCTATGGCGCAAAGCAGTTGGACGGAGGCACAGCCTCCGGGGGAGGCTTGCGGGAAGGGGGCACCGCCCCGCCCGTCCTGACGCGCGGCTTCGGCCCGTGCCTCTCTCACTCCCTGTCTCTTTCCGTGCCGTACGGAGCTGCGGCACCGCTCCCCGTTGGCAGGCCAGTTCGAAGTCGAACCTCCACAGGTAAGGATCAGGAACGATGAGCGCTATTCGCGACGAGCTCGCCCGGCACATCGAGCAGGGCGTCATTCCGCCCTTCAACTACGCGTACCCTTCCCGCTCCGCCTACCGCCCCCTGAACGGGACCCGGAACATCCGGGAGATCTGGGCCGAGGACCTCCAGCGACACCCCGTTCCTGAACTGAACCTCTATCTGCACGTGCCGTTCTGCCGGTACAAGTGCGGGTTCTGCAACCTCTACACCGTCATCTCCGAGGACATGGACGTGTACGACGCGTACATGGACGCCCTCTGTACCCAGATCCGTGACCACACGGAGATCATCCAGAGCCGTCGGCTGCGCACGATCTACATCGGCGGCGGAACTCCGAGCCTGCTGAGCCTGCGCCACTTCGAGCAGCTCTTCGGGACGCTGGACGAGGTGTATCCCAACTGGCGGAGCACGGTGGAGGAGGTCGCCATCGAGGCCACTCCGGACTCCATCGTCAAGGAGCCCGGCACCCTGGAGGGCCTGATCGCCCTGGGTCTCACCCGGGCCAACATCGGCATCCAGTCGCTCGTCCCCTCGGAGATCCGGGAGGCGGGCCGGGGACAGGCGGGCGAGGGCGTCATCCGCCGGGCCATCGAGATCACCCGCGAGAAGCGGCTGCCCAACCTGAGCACCGACCTGATCATGGGCTTCGCCGGGCAGACCCCGGAGAGCTGGCGGCACTCGGTCGACGAACTGGCGGCGCTCGCCCCCGAGACGATCAGCACCTACTTCCTGACCGTCCGGCCCGACGCGTGGTTCTCCAAGACCGGCGCGTACCAGTACATGATGAGCCCCGACCTGTACGAGCGGTACGACTACGCGAACGCCACGTTCCGCGCGGCCGGATACGTACAGGAGTCGAACGTCCGCTACAAGAGGCTGGGGCGCGGCGGCTACCAGCAGAAGGTCCTCACCTTCCACGGCGTTCCGCTGCTGGGCCTGGGCGCCGGGGCGCGCAGCTACACCAGCTCGGTCGACTACATGGTCGGGAACGTGAAGCCGAGCCTCACCGAGGTCGCGGACTACATCACCAAGGCCAGGAACCACGAACTGACCCCGCTCACCGGGTTCGTCCTCAACGACGAGGAGATCATCCGGAAGCGGCTGGTCCTGGACTCCTTCGACCTGGATCTCAACGAGCTGAACCGCTTCGGCTACCAGGAGATGGCGCACCTCTTCGAGCCGGTGCTCACGGCGGCCGAGGACATCGGCCTGCTGCGCCGCCTGCCCACCAACCGCATCCAGCTGACGCAGCTGGGTTTCAAGCACCGCGACACCCTGTCCTGGATGCTCTTCTCCAAGAACGTCATCGACCTGGACCGCGAGTACTACGCCGGCCTGCACAGCGAGAACAAGCGCGCCCAGAAGCACATGGGCAGCGAACCGCTCAGCATTTCGGGCCTGAGGACCCCCCGGTCCTGATCGCGGTCCCTCGGCACGACATGCCCGCACCACGTGCCTGCACGGCTCGCCCCGGTGCGGCCCGGGAGAGCTCCATGACCCGGCTTCTTGTCGCCGCGGGCGGCGGCGACGTGATCGGCACGACCCTCGTGCACCACGCGCTCCACGGCGACGAGCCGACGATGGTGCTCAGCTACTCGTGGAAGCGGCTGGACGTCGACCCGGCCCCCGAGCCCGTCAGGCGAAGGGGGTGGGGTCGGACAGGAGTCCGAGAGAGGGCGGTGCTAACGTGCGGGCACCCCGGCCCCACACGGACTTCTGCCCTGCTCACCGACACGAAAGGGCACAGGACCATGACCGTGCCGCCGACTCCGCCCCCGCATTCCCCGGTGCCCCCCTCGCCTCCGGCGGCGGGCCCGTACGGCCCCTGGAAGCCGGTGCCCCGGCAGCCGCTCAGCGGGCTCGCGGTCGCCTCGCTCGTGCTGTCGCTGCTGATCTGCCTCGCGCCGGTGGGGCTGGTCCTCGGGATCGTCGCGCTGGTGCGGCTCCCGCGCACCGGCAAGCGCGGCAAGGGGCTCGCGGTCGCCGGGACCGCCGTGGGCGGCACGGTGGTGGCCCTGTCCGCGGTGCTGCTGGTGGTCGGCGGGGTCCGGTTCAGCGCGTGGACGGGAGAGGGGCCGGCCCCCTTCACGCCCTCGGACCGGGCGGCGACGTCGCTCTACGACCTGGCCGAGGAGGACTGCTTCACCCCGGCCTCCGGGCTGCCCACCCCCGGCGGGGACCGGCTGAAGACCATGTCGGCGGAGATCGTCCCGTGCGACGAGCCCCACCAGGGGCAGGTCTACGGGTCGTTCGAGCTGACGGGCAAGGCGTTCCCCGGGGCCGCCGCCGTCGCCGATGCGGCAAACAAGGGATGTGCTCCCCTGCTGCACGACTTCGCGCTGGACACCACGGCCCTGCCCCGGTCCCAGATGTTCTCCTACCACCCGGACTCCGCCGGCTGGGCGAGCGGCAACCGCACGGTGCTGTGCTGGCTGGGCTCCACCGCCGGCCGGCTGGAGACGTCGCTGCGGCAGGATCTGGAGGACTGGGACGAGGCCCAGTTCGCCTATCTGATGGCGCTGCGTCCCGCCAGCGAGGCCCGGGTCAGCAGGCCCGCGACGGCGGCGGACGACAACCTCGCCGGGGCGACCGCCTGGGCAGGGCGGATGGCGGCCGGGACGGACGAGTCGGCACGGATACTGCGGGTCACGGGCGGCCTCCCGGCCGAGGCCGAGGACCCGGTGACCGCGTTCGCCGACCGGCTCGACAAGCTGTCGGGCGTCATGAGCGCCGCGGCGAAGGCGCGTACGCCGCAGGAGTTCGAGAAGCTCATGAACAGCATCGGCGAGGACGACGGGTCCCGCGAGGAGCGCGCCGTACGCGACGCGCTCGGGCTGCGGCTGCCGGGCGGGGCCGATCTCGCCGGGTGACCCGCGCGCCCTGCTTGTCCCGGCTCTCCCCCTGCCCGGGGCCCCTCGCGCCGGAGCGCACCACGCATGACACTGGACCCTGACCGCAGGCACTTGACACTTCGGAAGCCGACGCTTCGGAACACAGTCATCGGAGGGGGATCCTTATGCGGGACAGCCATCGCGCGGAAGCCGAAAGGCTGTTGGTGCGCGCCGTGGAGGAGGAGGCACGGCGCACCGGCGGCCGGACGGACGCCGGTGCGCTGATGGCGCGGGCCCGGGCGGCGCTCGACACCATCACCGCGGGCGCGGCCGAGGAGTACGCCGCGTACACCCGGGTGCTGGACTCGGCGGCGGCGGGAGCGCGGCCGTTGTCGGAGCGCTTCAGCCGGGCGTCGCTGGGAACGCCCCTGCTGGTCACCGGAGTCGCGGCCGCCGCCGCGTTCACCGCCGATGTGGCGCTCGGCACGGAGACCGCGCTGGCGCTCGGTGCGGGCGCGGCCGTCGCGGTGGCCGGTGCGGCGACGACCGTGGCGAAGGTGACCGCCTCGCACTGGCCCGCCGCGCACCGCCGGGCCGGGGCGGCCGGACAGCCCGGCGGGGCCGAGCAGTTGCGGCTCCAGTGGCTGAGCGCCCTGGATGTGCGGGGCATCCGCCCGTATCTGGACCAGCAGCGGATGCTGGCTCCGGCCGCCCGCTCCCCGAAGAAGCCCGCCTCCCCCGCCGTACGGCAGTTGCGCGGCGTGGACCGCAGTGCGGCGGCCCGCACCCGGGTGATGCTGGAGCAGACCTTCGGCCATCTCCCGCAGGCCGAGGGGCCGTTCGTGGGACGGAGGGCGGAGCTGGCGCAGATCACCCGGTGGGTGCACGCGGCCCGCGCCTCCACACAGACCCGACCGACCGTCGTCGTGCTGCACGGGGAGCCGGGGTCGGGGCGCACCACGCTCGCGGTGCGGGCGGCGCACACGCTCAGGGACCAGTTCCGGGGCGCGTGCGTGGTCGATCTGCGCGGCCAGGTGGCCGGGGAGAGCCCGCTGCCGACCCGGGACGCCCTGCTGCATCTGCTGAACCGGCTGGGCGCGCCGCGCGAGCAGCTGCTGTTCCGGGAGGGCGCGTCGGCCGAGCAGCAGGTGCGGCGGCTCGCCGAGCTGTACCACCAGCACCTCACGGGGACCCCGGTCACGATCGTGCTGGACGACGCGACGGACGCCGGGCAGGTGCGCACCCTGGTGCCGGAGCGCTCGGACAGCCTGGTGATCGTCACCGCCAGGGAGCCGCTGGAACTGCCCGGGGACCTGCCGGCCCGGGTGCACCATCTGCCGGTCGGCCCGCTGGACGCGGCCGGGGCGGAGGAGCTGCTGCGCGAGGTGGCCGGGGAGGAGGAGACGGGGCCGTACGACTACCCGTCGACGGACGCCGTCGTGGAGCTGTGCGGCGGGCTGCCGCTCGCGCTGCGGGTGGCCGGTTCCGCGCTCGGGGCCCGTAGCCGCCACACGCTGGCGAAGGACCTGGCGGCAGGGCCGCCCCCGGGGGCGTCCGGGCCGGAGGCCCCCGTGGAGCGGGCCTTGTGGCTGCGCTACACGGACCAGGGTGAGCAGGCCAGGCGGCTGCTGCGGCGGCTCGCGCTGGCGGGCCGGGCGAGCCTGGGGGCGGCGGCGGCAGCGGCCCTGCTCGCGGCGGACGAGCAGGAGGCGGAGCGGCTGCTGACGGTGCTGGCGCGGGCCGGGCTGCTCACCCGCGTACGGGGCTCGCGCTACCGGCTGCACGATCTCGTACGGGCCTTCGCGCTGGCCCGGCTGCTGGACGAGGAGCCGCCCGCCGAACGGGCGGCTGCACAGGAACGGCTGCTGACGAACTACGCGGAGCTGGCCGACGCGGTGATCCGGATGGTCGACGGGAAGATGTCGACCCGGGCGGGCCGGTTCGGCTCGCACGGCTTCGGTTCGCTGGACTCGGCGCTGCGCTGGCTGGACGACGAGTCGAGCTTCATCACGGCGGCGCTGCGGCACGCGGAGGGCGTCGACCAGGGCACGGTGCTGCATCTGCTGGGCGCCCTGTGCGACTACTGCCTGCTGCGCGGCGACCTCTACCGCCTGGGCGAGATCAGCGAGCTGACGCAGGCCGTGGACCAGGGCCTGCTGGAGCGCTCGGTGCAGTGGCGTACCGGCATCGCGGCCCGGCAGCTCGGCGAGCTGGACAAGGCCCGCACCACCCTGTCCTCCGTCGTCGGCCTCTACCACGAGGCGCGGAACGACGCGGGCGAGGCGCTGGCCCTCTGCTCGCTCGGCATCACCCTGCACCACCAGGGCAACCTGACCGAGGCGGCGGCCCGGCTCGGCGAGGCGCTGGCCCTCCAGTCCTCCGGCGCGCAGGACGAGGACCGGGCGTGGACCCTGCACGCGCTGGCCGCCGTGGAGCGCGACCGGGGCGACCTGGCGAAGGCGCTCACGCTGCTGGACGACGCGCTGCGCCTGCACCGGGCGGGCGAGTCGCTGCACGGCGAGGCCTGGACGCAGTTCCAGCTGGGCCAGGTCCGGCTGCGCACGGGCGAGGTGGCGGCCGCCGAGGAGGCCCTGAGCACGGCCCTGGAGCTGTACGGCCGTACCCGCGACGGGCGCGGCGAGGCGTGGGCGATCACCCAGCTGGCCCGGGCCCGGCTGCTGGACGACGACCCGGCCGCCGCCCTGGAGCAGCTGCGCGACGCCCTGGCCCGGCACCGGGACAACGAGGACGCGCGCGGTGAGGCGTGGACCCTGTACTACCTGGGTCAGGCCTTGGAGGAGGACGGGGACACCGATCAGGCGGTGCGGGAGCTGGAGCGGGCCCGGACGATGTTCTCCCGGATGCGGGACGTGTACGGGCTGGCGTGCGCCCGGCACCATTCGGGCCGGGTGACACGGGACCAGCGGGCCGCGCAGACGGGCAACCTGCGCAATTCGGGGTTCGCCCGGCAGCTGCTGATGGACGCGCGGGCCGATTTCCGGCGGATCAGGGTGCCGTACGGTCAGGCGTGGGCGTGCGTGGAGCTGGCGTTGATCGACGCGGGCAACGGGCGGGCGCCGCAGGCGCTGGAGCTGTGCGGTGAGGCGGCGGAGCTCTTCGCCTCGTACGGGGACGCGCGGGGCGGCGACTGGGCCCGGTTCCTGCGCTGCACGCTGCTGCCGTACGCCTCGCCCGGGGGCAGCGAGGTGGGCACGGTGGTCGCGCAGCAGGAGCTGGCCGAGCTGATCGAGGCCCGGCACCCGGCGCGGGACGGCAGGCTGGAGCAGTCCGCGGCGGCGTTCGCGGTGGCGCTGGAGCGGGGCGTGGACCTGGAGGACGGCTGGCAGGCATGGCGGCTGGGCCTGACCCCGACCCGGCGCGCGGGCCAGATCATGGGCGTCCCGAGGGTGCCGTCGACGCCGTGACCGTACGGGCAGGGGTGCGGTCCGGGCCATGACCGTACGAGGTGAGGGCGTCCGGCTGCGGGCCGGACGCCCTTCCCGTACGCGCAGGGCCTGTGCCGCGCGCTACTTCCCGGGCGAGGCCGCCCCGTTCCCCGCGGGCGCGGCCGTGGCCGCCTCCGGGTCGGGGGCCTCCTCGAAGTTCACCCTGCCCATGTGGCGGTTCATCGACTTCATCAGCGCCCACACGCCGACGGCGAGCGCCGCGAAGACGAGGAAGCCGAGGACGCCGGGAGTGACCTTGTTCTTGTCGAGCTCGGCGGCGAGCGGGACGAGGTGCGTCAGTGCCTGGGTCGCGTACATATCAGGCATTGTCGCGGATGCCCGCGAAGAGGTCGCTCTCGGGGAGGGAGGTATCGACCAGAGACTTCGCCAGCTCGTACTCCTCGGTCGGCCAGACCTCGCGCTGGATGTCCATCGGGACCCGGAACCAGCCGCCCTCGGGGTCGATCTGCGTGGCGTGCGCGATCAGCGCCTTGTCGCGGATCTCGAAGAACTCGTCGCAGGGAACGTGCGTGGTCAGGGTGCGCTCGACGCGCTCGAACTCCTTCCAGCGCTCCAGCCACTCCCCGTAGGGGGACTCCAGGCCGCGGGCGAGGAGCGCCTCGTGCAGGGCGACGGTGCGCGGCCGGTTGAAGCCCTGGTTGTAGTAGAGCTTCCGCGGCTCGTAAACCGGGCCGAACTCGTCCTCGGGGAACTTCTCCTTGTCGGCCGCACCGTCGAACGCGATCATCGTGATCTTGTGCGTCATGATGTGGTCGGGGTGCGGGTAGCCGCCGTTCTCGTCGTACGTGGTGATGACCTGCGGCCGGAACGCGCGGATCTTCGCCACCAGGCGTCCCGCCGCCGATTCGGGGTCCTCCAGGGCGAAGCAGCCCTCGGGCAGCGGCGGCAGCGGGTCGCCCTCGGGCAGCCCCGAGTCGACGAAGCCGAGCCACTCCTGCTGGACGCCCAGGATCTCGCGGGCCTCGTCCATCTCCTTCTTGCGTACCTCGTGGATGTTCTTCTCGATGTACGCGTCGCCCTGGAGCTTCGGGTTGAGGATGGAGCCGCGCTCGCCTCCCGTGCAGGTCACGACCAGCACGTCCACCCCCTCGGACACGTACTTGGCCATGGTGGCCGCGCCCTTGCTCGACTCGTCGTCGGGGTGGGCGTGAACGGCCATCAGTCGCAGCTGCTCAGTCAAAGCTCGATCCTCAGTCATTCGGTCGCTCTGGTCGATCCGGTCTCTGCCAAAGAGGTGCCGGCCCGCGTGACGTCGGTGTGGGGCGCGGTCGGGTGACGCGCGGGCGACTTCTATAGTGACTGACCGAGGGGCCGGAAAATTCCTCGATGCCCGACCCGGAGGGAACGATCATGACGGCGGTTCGCGGGACCACGCCCGAGGGGCGGTACGGCCGCACCGAGGACCAGCGCGCGGACCGCAAGCTGAAGATCGTCGGATCGGTCCTGGGCGTGGCCCTGCTCGGCATGGTCGGCTGGATGGGCTTCCACTACGTGGGCGGTCAGGGCATCAGCGGCGAGATGATCAAGTTCGAGGTCGTCTCCGACACCCGGGCCGACGTCCACCTGGAGGTCCGCAAGGACCGCGACGGCCACGGCTACTGCGTGGTGCGGGCGCTGAGCGAGGACGGTTCCGAGGTGGGCCGCAAGGAGGTCCGCTTCGACGGGGCCGAGAAGCGGATCGACGAGCTGGTGACCGTCGTGACGCGTTCCCGGGCGACCGCGGTCGAGCCGATGGGCTGCACCGCCGACGACGGCCCGACCGGCTGATCCGGCCACACCCCCGCTGACCTGCGGCGACGCACACGAAACTGCGGCCGGGTCGGGCGTGTGACGTTTACCTTCTCCCCCTTTTCCTGCGGAATTGTTAGGCTCGTGGTTTCGCCCACCCGTGGAGGCACATGCTTCTGGGTAGGGCGATGCTTTGTATTCCCAGCACCGACGAGGAGCACCTGTGACTCAGACCAGCGAAAACGTCACCTGGCTCACGCAGGAGGCGTACAACCAGCTCAAGGCCGAGCTGGAGTACCTGTCTGGTCCCGCCCGCACGGAGATCGCCGTCAAGATCGCGGCGGCCCGTGAGGAGGGTGACCTCCGGGAGAACGGCGGGTACCACGCGGCCAAGGAGGAACAGGGCAAGATGGAGCTGCGGGTGCGCCAGCTCACCCAGCTCCTGGAGCACGCGAAGGTCGGCGAGGCGCCGGCCGACGACGGCGTGGTCGAGCCCGGCATGGTCGTCACGATCGCCTTCGACGGCGACGAGGACGACACGATGACCTTCCTGCTCGCCTCCCGTGAGTACGCCAGCACGGAGATCGAGACGTACTCCCCGCAGTCCCCGCTCGGTATCGGCGTGAACGGCAAGCGCACGGGTGAGGACGCGGAGTACGAGCTGCCGAACGGCAGGACCGCCACGGTGAAGATCCTGGCGGCGAAGCCGTACACGGGCTGAGAGACGCCCCCACCACGACAGGACACGACGCGGGTGTCCCGGCCCTTCGGAAGGGCCGGGACACCCGCGTCGCCGGGTACGCGCCCCGCGTCAGCGGCTGGACCGCCGGTACTTGCGGACCGCGAGAGTGCGGAAGACCACGACGATCAGCACGGACCAGAGCAGCGACGCCCAGACGGGGTGCTGCATGGGCCAGGCGCCGGAGTCCACCACTCCCGGGTTGCCGAACAGCTCGCGGCAGGCCTGGACGGTGGCGCTGAAGGGGTTCCAGTCGGCGACGTGCCGCAGCCAGGGCGTCATCTGGCTGGAGTCGACGAACGCGTTCGAGATGAACGTCACCGGGAACAGCCAGATGATCCCGCCCGAGGTCGCGGCCTCCGGGGTGCGGACCGACAGCCCGATCAGGGCGCCGATCCAGGTGAAGGCGTACCCCAGCAGGAGCAGCAGACCGAAGGCGGCCAGGACCCGCCCGGCGTTGGTCGGCTCGGCCGAGCCGGGGCGCCAGCCGACGATCAGCGCGACGACCGCCAGGACGAGGAGGGTGATGCACGTCTGGGCGAGGTCGGCGACCGTGCGACCGGTGAGGACCGCGCCGCGCGCCATCGGCAGGGACCGGAAGCGGTCGATGAGGCCCTTCTGCATGTCGTCGGCGATGCCCGCCGCCGACCCGGCCGTGGCGAAGGTGACGGTCTGCGCGAAGATGCCCGCCATCAGGAAGTTCTTGTAGACGTTCGGATCGGTCGTGCCGCCGATGCTCATCGAGCCGCCGAAGACGTACGTGAACAGCACGACGAACATCACCGGCTGGATGACTCCGAAGAGCAGCATCTCCGGAATCCGTGACATGCGGATCAGATTCCGCTTGGCGACGACGAGGGAGTCCCTGGCGGACTGGACGACCCCGCCGGAGGGGCGGGGCGCCAGGACGGGGGCGTCCTTGGTGGTGACGCTCACCGGGCGTCCTCCTTGCTTTCGGGGCCCCCGTTCTCCTGCTCCTGCTCCTGCACCTCGGCCGCGTGGCCGGTGAGGGAGAGGAACACGTCGTCCAGGGTCGGGCGGCGCAGGGCGATGTCGTCGATCTCCACCCCGTGGCCGTCCAGGTCGCGGATGATCTCGGCCAGCAGCTTCGCCCCGCCGGTCACCGGGACGGTCAGCTTGCGGGAGAGCCGGGCGACGGTGACCTCGCCCTTGCCGAGCGCGGACAGGACGGACCGGGCGGGCTCGATCTCGTCGGGGCGGTGCACGACGACCTCGACGCGCTCGCCGCCGGTACGGGCCTTGAGCTGGTCGGAGGTGCCGCGGGCGATGACCTTGCCGTGGTCGATGACGCAGATGTCGTGGGCGAGGCGGTCGGCCTCCTCCAGATACTGCGTGGTCAGCAGCAGGGTCGTACCGCCCGCCACCAGGTCCTCGATGACGTCCCACAGCTGCTGCCGGTTGCGCGGGTCGAGGCCGGTCGTCGGCTCGTCCATGAACATCACCGGCGGTGAGACGACGAGCGCGGCGGCGAGGTCGAGACGGCGGCGCATACCGCCGGAGTACGTCTTGGCGGTGCGGTCGGCGGCGTCGGCCAGGTTGAACCGCTCCAGCAGCTCGCCCGCACGGGCCTTCGCGGCCCGGCCGCGCATCTGGTAGAGCTGCCCGACCATCTGGAGGTTCTCCCGGCCGGTCAGATACTCGTCGACCGCGGCGAACTGCCCGGAGAGCCCGATCGAGCGGCGTACCTCGTTGGGCTTCCTCAGCACGTCGATCCCGGCCACGAAGGCGCTGCCGCTGTCGGGGCGCAGGAGGGTGGTCAGGACCCGGACGGCGGTCGTCTTGCCCGCGCCGTTGGGGCCGAGGAGGCCGAGGACGGTGCCCTCGGGAACGTCGAAGTCGACGCCGTCCAGGGCTCGTACGTCGCCGAAGGTCTTCACCAGACCTTCGGCATGGATGGCACCTGGCATAAAGGGACTCCCCCGTCACTCGCGGCTGACCGCACCCGTACGTGGTTTCCCCGCCGATCCTAGGATCGGCGGGGCCGCACCGCGCGGTGAACAACGAGATCGGGCCAACCGGCGGGAACCGGACGGTCAGCCGATGACCCGGTACCCCTCCGCGCGCAGCGCCGCCTCGACCTCTTCGCAGTGGCGGGGCCCCTTGGTCTCCAGGTGGAGGTCGACCTCCACCTCGGTCAGGCCGAGACGCGGGTCGGTGCGCACGTGACCGATGTCGAGCACGTTCGCGTCGGCCACCGTCAGCGCGGCCAGCAGGGCGGCCAGCGCCCCCGGGCGGTCGGTGAGCCGCAGCCGCAGGCTCAGGTAGCGGCCCGCCGCGGACATCCCGTGCCGCAGGATGCGCTGCATCAGCAGCGGGTCCACGTTGCCGCCCGACAGCAGGGCCACCACCGGACCCCGGAAGGCCTTCGGGTCGCTGAGCAGCGCCGCCACCGGACTGGCCCCGGCCGGCTCGACGACCAGCTTGGCCCGCTCCAGGCAGAGCAGCAGGGCACTGGACAGCTCGTCCTCGGTGACGGTGCGGACCTCGTCGACCAGCTCCCGGATCAGCGCGAACGGTACGTCGCCGGGGCGGCCCACCTTGATGCCGTCGGCCATGGTGACCGGGGCGTCGAGGGAGACGGGGTGCCCGGCGGCCAGCGAGGGCGGGTAGGCGGCGGCCCCCTCGGCCTGGACACCGACGATCCGGACGTCGGGGCGCAGCGCCTTCACCGCGACGGCGATGCCCGCGGTGAGACCGCCGCCGCCGAGCCCGACGACGATGGTGCGGACCTCCGGGCACTGCTCCAGGATCTCCAGGCCGACGGTGCCCTGGCCCGCGATGATGTCCGGGTGGTCGAAGGGGTGGATGAAGACCGCGCCGGTCCGCTCCGCGTACTCCTGGGCGGCGGCCAGCGTCTCGTCGACGACCTGGCCGTGCAGCCGCACCTCGGCCCCGTACTCCTGGGTAGCCGCGACCTTCGGCAGGGGCGCCCCGACGGGCATGAAGACGGTGGAGCGCACGCCGAGCAGGGAGGAGGCGAGCGCGACGCCCTGGGCGTGGTTCCCGGCGCTGGCGGCGACCACCCCGGCCGCCCGCTCCACCGGGGTGAGCCCGGAGATCCGGACGTAGGCGCCGCGCAGTTTGAAGGAGCCGGTGCGCTGGAGGTTCTCGCACTTGAGGTGGACGGGGGAGCCGACCAGCCGGGTCAGATGGCGGCTGCCCTCCAGCGCGGTCACCCGGGCCACCCCGGACAGCATTTTCTGCGCGCCACGGACATCGTCGAGGATCAGGGGCGGGTGGGGGGCGGTCGCGCGGAAGCTCATGCCCGCAAGTCTTGCAGCTCGGACCGTGCGCGGCAGACTTGTCTCATGGCGGCCTGCGGTGTTGTCCGCAGGTTTGTGCGGCACTGGTACGCGTTGCCCCGGGGCCGCGTACTCTGTCCCCCACTCCATCCGACACCGCATGAAGAGAGCCCCCGGCCATGCCCCCTCAGGACATGACGACTGCTGCGTCTCCTTCCGGGGGCGCCGTCCCCGAACACCCGGGCCCCGACCACCTGCTGGACTCACTCCAGCACCAGGTGGCGGTCTTCGCCCGCCGCGCCGAACAGACCCGCCTCGGCGGTGTCGGCCAGGTCCGCAACTCGATGGACCGGGCGGCCTACCTGCTGCTGAACCGGCTGGACCGGGAAGGCCCGATGGGCGTCAAGGCCCTGGCGGCCGGGATGGGTATCGACTCCTCGACGGTGACGCGGCAGGTCGCGCCGCTCGTCGACACCGGACTGGTCAAGCGCACCTCGCACCCGGAGGACGGCCGGGCCGTCGTGCTCCAGCTCTCGCCGCGCGGCCAGGCCCGCCTCGACGAGGTACGCGCCTCCCGGCGTGAGCTGATGTCGCAGGTCACGGACGGGTGGTCGGAGGAGGAGCGGGACACGTTCTGCGCCCTGCTCACCCGGTTCAACGCCTCGCTCGCGGCCCGGCAGGCCGCGTACCAGTCGACGCAGACCGACTGACGCCCGGCGCCGGTCCGGGCACCCGCGGCATCCGGACTCTTGACCGGGGCGGTGTGCCGGGGCTCGGATGAGGTCATGAGCGAGCGGGCCGAACACCGGGACCGGCTCCGCGCCCAGGAGTTCGAGGCCTTCGTGGCGGGCGCGGGCGGACGTCTGCTGCACACCGCGACGCTGCTCACCGCCGAGCCTCCCGAACCGCCGGGCGCGAACGTACGGGCCCAGCGGCTGCTGTCCGCGGCGCTGGCCCGTACGTACGCCGACTGGGACCGTTCACACGGCGGCGACCCCTACGAGCTGGCCCGCCGGGAGCTGGCCCTCCGCTTCGCCCGGGAGGCCCGGCAGCACCGGCGGCCGCGCGGCGGGGTGCTGGGGCGGCTCACCCCCGTCGAACGGCTCGTGCTCGTGCTGCGGATGTACGAGGAGGTCGACGAGGAGCGGACGGCGGCGCTGCTCGGACTCCCGGCCGACCGGGTCCGCGCGGTCTGCGCCCGTGCGGTGGCGGCGCTGCGCTCACCGGGTTCGCGGAGCGGGAGCGGGCGGCCGGCTCCGGCGCCCCGGGGGACGCCGTGAACGCCGGCCGGGAGCCGCGGGGGGACTCACGGGCCGAGCAGGTCCGCCGGATGCTGGACGGCCCGCACCCGGTGCTGCCGCCGGACCTGGCGGCGCGGGCGGTACGGCGGGGCGGGCGGCGGCTGCGGCTGCGGCGGGCGGCGCACCGGACTGCGGGGGGGCTGCTGGGCGCGGCGCTCGCGGTGTTCCTGGTGTGGGCCGGCATCGAGCAGCCGTGGGAGCGCGAGCCGGCGCGGGTGACGCCGCCGCTGGAGGGATGGTGAAGCCGTCGGGGTGCCGAGCCGTTGGGGTGCCGACCGCGACCGGCCTACCCTGGAGGAGTCGGTCGTCGTACGAGCCTGGGAGGCCGTGATGACCAGAAAGATCGCCGACTGCCGCAAGTACCCGAGCGAGATGAACTGCTCACTCACCATTTCCGGCGAGGAGGACGAGGTCGTACGGGCGGCGAGCGAACACGCCGTGTCCGTCCACGGACATGAGGACAGCCCTGAGCTGCGCGGTCAGATCCGGGAAATGCTGGAGGACGAGAAGGTCAGCGTCTGAGCGTGCGGGCGCCCGCCGGTTGGGGCGGGCGCCCGGGTACGTCGCCGTGCCGCGTGATCAGCCCAGCGCCTGCGTGAGGTCGGCGAGCAGGTCGTCGCCGTTCTCGATGCCGACGGAGAGCCGGACCAGGTCGGCGGGGACCTCCAGCAGGGAGCCCGCGACGGAGGCGTGCGTCATCCGGCCCGGGTGCTCGACCAGCGACTCCACACCGCCGAGGGACTCGCCGAGCGTGAACAGCTTGGCCCGGTTGCAGACCTCGACCGCAGCCTCCTCGCCGCCCGCGACGCGGAAGGAGACCATGCCGCCGAACGCCTTCATCTGCTTGGCGGCGACCTCGTGGCCGGGGTGCCCGGGCAGGCCCGGGTAGAGGACCTGGGTGACCTTGGGGTGGCGGGTCAGCAGGTCGGCGACCTTGGTGGCGTTCTCGGTGTGCCGGTCCATGCGGACGGCGAGCGTCTTGATGCCGCGCAGTACGAGCCAGGCGTCGAAGGGACCGGCGACCGCGCCCATGGCGTTCTGGTGGAACGCCAGCTCCTCGGCCAGCTCCGGGTCGCTGACGACGAGCGCGCCGCCGACGACGTCGGAGTGGCCGCCCATGTACTTGGTGGTGGAGTGCACGACGACGTCCGCGCCGAGGGACAGCGGCTGCTGGAGGTAGGGGGAGGCGAAGGTGTTGTCGACGACGAGGCGGGCCCCGGCCTCCCGGGCGACCTGGGCGACGGCGGCGATGTCGGTGATGCCGAGCAGCGGGTTGGAGGGGGTCTCGACCCAGACGGCCTTGGTGCGCGGGGTGAGCGCGGCCCGGACGGCCGCCACGTCCGAGGTGTCGGCCACCGAGAACTCCACGCCCCACCGCGCGGCGACCTTCGCGAACAGCCGGAACGTGCCGCCGTAGGCGTCGTTGGGGATGACCACGTGGTCGCCGGGGGTCAGCAGCGTACGCAGGAGGCAGTCCTCGGCGGCGAGACCGGAGGCGAAGGCGAGACCGCGGCGGCCGCCTTCCAGGGCCGCCAGGTTCTCCTCCAGGGCGGTGCGGGTCGGGTTGGCGCTGCGGCTGTACTCGTAGCCGCCGCGCAGTCCGCCCACGCCGTCCTGCTTGTACGTGGACACCTGGTAAATGGGCGGAACCACGGCGCCGGTGAGGGGGTCGGCGGTGTTCCCCGCGTGGATGGCGAGGGTCTCGAAGCTGTGCTGGTCGCTCATGGCCCCGAGCGTAGTTCGTCACGAGGGCCCTTACCGCCCACTCGCCGCTCCGGGGACAATGGGGCCATGGAGATTCTGTTGTTCCTGCTCGCGATGTGCATGCTGGCCGCCGTGATCGGCCCCTGGGTCATGCGCCGCCGGGGCGGTATCCGCCAGGTCGCCCCGGGTTCGCCGGACGCCGCCGACCCCGACACGTACGGCTTCGCCCGCCAGGAGGAGCTGGACGTCCGGATGCCCGGCCCCGACCAGGACCTCCTGGACGTCCTCGACGTCGTCCAGGCCACCCAGGACTGGCGGGCCGCCTCCCAGCTGCTCGCCGGTACGCCGAAGGAGGGCGAGGTCCGCTGGCAGCGCGTCCAGGCCTTCGCGGGTGCGGCCTCGCTGGAGCTGGCGCAGCAGCCGGGGAAGGGCGGGGCGTGGCTGCGCGCCTGGCGTGCGGAGTCCCCGAAGGACGCGGGCGGCGCGGCGGTGCACGCGGAGTTCCTGGTGCAGCAGGCGTGGCGCTCCTCGTCGGCCGGGAGCGACGACTTCCGGATCATCCTGGAGGAGGCCCGCACGGTCTGCGGCGAGGCGGCCCTTCTCGCCCCCGGCGACCCCGTCCCCTACATCGTGGAACTGGCGGTGGCCCGGGGCCTGGGCTACGCCCCCGAGCAGTTCGACCAGCTCTGGGCGAAGATCATCGACCGGGCCCCGGCGCACTTCGGCGCGCACCTCGCGGCCCTGCACTTCCACTGCGAGAAGTGGCACGGCTCCCGCGAGGACGCCGACGCCTTCGCCACGGCCGCCGCCGCCCGCGCCCCGCAGGGCTCGCTGCTGGCCGCGCTGCCGCTGTTCGCGGTGTACGAGCACCTGCCGGAGGTCAACCTCGTACAGGGCTTCTACCGAGGCCAGGTGGTGACCAGGGCGGTGGAGGGCGCGATGTTCGCGGTCCACGCGGCCCGCCCGGACGACCCGATGCTCGCCCACGTCCGCCATCTGCTGGTGCTGTTCCTGGTTCACATGGAGCGCTGGTCGGAGGCGATGCACCAGCTGGTCCGCATCGACGGCCATGTGGGCGCCCTGCCGTGGACGGCGGGTCCGGACCCGGCCGCGCAGTACACGGTCTACCGGGCGCTGGCGGTCGCGGGCTACGAGGCGAACGGCGGCAGCCCGGCGACGCTGCCGCACTGAGGCCCTAAGACTGAGGCCCTAAGGCTGGACGGGTGCGGGGGCCCGGCCCACCGCCGTGGTGACCAGCGCGCCCGCCAACAGCGCCGCGCCCGTCGCCGTGACCGCCGTGACACCGATGCCGTCCGCCACCAGCCCGCCGGTCAGCGCCCCGAGCGCGATGGCCCCGTTGAACACCCCGACGAACAGCGAGGAGGCGGCCTCACGGGCGTGCGGGGCGGCGAGCAGCACCCAGGTCTGGGTGCTGACCGAGACACCGCCGTAGCCGAGCCCCCAGGCGGCCATCAGTGCGGCCGCGAGGACGGGCGAACCGCCCAGCCACGGCAGGGCGGCCACCGTGACGGCGAGGACCGCGCCGATCGCCAGCAGCGTCACGCGCGGCGAGCGGGCCGCCCCGGCCCCGGCGAGGAAGTTCCCGGCCACCCCGGCGATTCCGTACACCAGGAGCAGGGCGCCGATGGTGCCCGCACCGACGCCGGAGACGTCCTCCAGGACCGGCCTGATGTAGGTGTACGCGGCGAAGTGCCCGGTGACCAGGAAGCCGACGACGACGAGGCCGGTGCGCAGCCGGGGATCGCGGGTCAGCCGCAGCACACCGCCGATCGGTACCGTGCGCTCGGCGGGCAGCCGGGGCAGCAGAAGCGCCGCCGCGACCAGCACCACGGTCCCGAGCCCGGCTGCCGCCAGGAACGCGGCGCGCCAGCCCGCGAGGGCCCCGAGGTACGTTCCGGCCGGGACGCCCAGGACGGAGGCGACAGCGACTCCGCTGAAGACCAGCGAGGTGGCGGCCCCGACGGATGCCGCCGGGACGAGGCGCACCGCGAGCCCCGCGGCGACGGCCCAGACACCGCCCATGCCGATGCCGACCAGGACGCGGGCGACGACCATCGTCCCGAAGTCCGGCGCCCAGGCCGCGCCCAGGTTGCCCATCACCAGCAGGGCGACCAGCGCGCAGAGGGCCGTACGCCGGTCGGTGCGGCCCAGCAGCGGCACGAGGGCGGGGGCCGAGAGTGCCGCGACGAGTCCGGTGATGGTCAGCGTCAGACCGGCCACGCCCTCCGGGACGCCGAGTGAGCGGCCCATCGGCGTGAGCAGCCCGACGGGCAGCATCTCGGACGTGACCACCGTGAACGTGGCGAGTGCGAGGGCGGACACGCCCCACCAGCCGTTCGGCGACCGCCCTGGCCGGGCGGTCGGGGCGGGCGGGGCACCTGAGCATTCCTGAACGTGCGTCATGTCCCCAGCCAATCGGGGAGGGGCAACGGGAACAACGGCCGATCACTCATCCTTCTATGAGCTGGGCTCATGCATGCGGAGACCAAGGGCGACGAGAGGGGGCGGGTGCGGTGAGCAATCCGGAGATCCGGGAGCTGGAGGCGTTCCTGGCGCTGGCCGACGAACTCCACTTCGGGCGCGCCGGGGAACGCCTCTACCTCTCGCAGAGCCGGATCAGCCAGCTGCTGAGGGCTCTGGAGAGCAGGATCGGCGGGCGGCTGGTCGACCGCACGAGTCGCCGGGTCCGCCTCACCCCGCTCGGCGAACAGCTGCACACGGGGCTGCGGCCCGCCTTCGACGCGATCGTCACGACGATCGAGGAGGTGCGGGACACGGCCCGGGGATTCGGGGGCGTGTTCCGCGTCGGCTTCCAGGGCACGGCGAACGACCCGTTCATGCGGGCGGTCGCGGCCTTCCGGGACGGGTATCCCGACTGCGCCGCCGAGATCGTGGAGGTCCCGCTGTCCGACCCGTTCGGCGCGGTGCGCCGGGGTGAGGTCGACGCGGCCGTGGTGCTGATGCCGGTCCGGGAGGACGGGTTGGTGCTCGGCCCGGTCTTCTCCGCCCAGCCGCTCGCCCTCGCCGTCTCCGACCGGCACCCGTACGCACGGCGCGCCGGCGTCGACGCCGAGGACCTGGCGGGCTGCCCGCTCATCGGCGTCCAGGGGGCGGCGGCCCCGGAGTACTGGCGCCGGGCGCAGGCCCCGGCCGTCACGCCCGGTGGCCGCGCGATCCCGGCCGGGCCCGCGGTGGGCAGCCTCCAGGAGGGCCTGGCGCTGGTGCGGGCGGGCCGGGGCGGGATGCTGCTGTGCCACCCGACGGCCGACTACTACGGCAGCCGGGCGGTGGCCTTCGTCCCGGTGACCGGCCTCCCGGACTCCTCCCTCGCGCTGGTGTGGCACCGCGACCGGGAGACGGCACGGACCCGGGCTTTCGCGCGGACCCTGGCGGCGGAGGCCGCGGCCGTCCGCCCCGGAATCCCGGGGGCCGTTGCCGCGTTGTACGGAGCGAACCCGACCCCGGAGGAGCCATCCGCATGTTCCTGAACCGCCGTACCCCCGAGCTCCCCACCCCCGAGCAGGCCCTGCGCGGCCGCCCCGTACCCGAATTCAGCGTCCCCTCCCGCCACACGGTCCTCGGCAACCCCTTGGTGGGGCCGTATCCGGAGGGCCTGGAGGTGGCGGACTTCGCGCTGGGCTGTTTCTGGGGTGCGGAGCGGAAGTTCTGGCAGACGGAGGGCGTCTGGACGACGCTCGTCGGCTATCAGGGCGGCTACACGGAGAACCCCACGTACGAGGAGGCCTGCTCGGGGCTGACCGGGCACACGGAGGCGGTCCGCGTGGTCTTCGACCCGGCGGTCGTCACGTACGAGGAGCTGCTGAAGCTGTTCTGGGAGTCCCACAACCCGACGCAGGGCTTCCGCCAGGGCAACGACGTGGGCACCCAGTACCGCTCGGCGCTCTACACCCACTCCCCCGCGCAGGCGGCGGCCGCCGAGGCTTCCCGTGAGGCGTACCAGAAGGTCCTGACGGCCTCGGGGCACAAGGAGATCACCACGGAGATCCTGCCCGCCGAGGGCCGCCCGTTCTGGCCTGCGGAGGCATATCACCAGCAGTACCTGGACAAGAACCCGGGCGGCTACTGCGGGATCGGCGGTACGGGGGTGTCCTGCCCGGTCGGTGTCTCCCCGACCGGCACCTGACCGTCGGCGGTCGCCCTCACGCGAGCCCCGCCAGCACCTCCTTCTCCCGTTCGGGGGACAGGCCGTCCGCGAGGGGTGGTGCCGTGTCCTCGGGCAGGGCGCGGCGCCAGGTCCAGGTGTCGTGGACCGTGTCCTGGAGGGGGCGGCAGCGCAGGCCCGTGGCCAGTGCCCTGGTCACGTCTCCCGCGTGTACCGCCGCGTGGAGGTCGCTGCCCGGTGGGGCCCAGATGGGGAGGTCGCTCCAGCCTCCGACACCCGCCGCCTCGATGGCCTCCGGGGTGGCCCAGCGCAGTTCGGCGGTGGATCCCGTGGCCCGTACGCAGGCGTCCAGCAGGTCGCCCATCGTGCCGTGGTCGCGGGGGCCCACCAGGTTGTAGGGGCCGTGCAGTCCGGCGGTCAGGGCGTCGAGCAGCCAGGTCGCGAGGTCGCGGGCGTCGACGTACTGGAGCGGGGTGTCCCTCGGGCCGGGGGCGAGGACCGGGCCGCCCCGGGCCACCCGCTCCAGCCACCAGGTCAGGCGTCCGGGGGTCTCGTGCGGGCCGAGGATCAGGCCGGGCCTGACGATCAGGGTGCGCTCCTCGCCGAACTCCCGCAGCACGGCCAGCTCCGCGCCGCGTTTGTCCGCCGGGAAGTCCGTCGCCCCGGCGTCGGGGTCCCCCTCGGCCAGGGGGCCGAACTCGTCCAGGCCCGCCGGGGCGGGCCAGGCGTACACCGAGCGGCTGGAGACGAACACGTAGCGGGCCGCCCGGTCGGCGAGCAGCCGGGCCGCGTCCCGCACGGCCGTGGGGGCGGACGACCAGGTGTCGACGACCGCGTCCCACTCACCGGTGGTGAGGGCGGTGAGGCCGTCGGGTTGTGTGCGGTCGCCGGTCAGGACCCGTACGCCGGGTGGGGCCGGGTGTTCGCCCCGGTGCAGGACGGTGACGTCCCAGCCCCGGTCGCGCGCGGCCTCGGCGACCGCGCGGCCCCCGAAGCCCGTACCGCCGAGCAGCAGCAGTCTCACTGTGTGCCTGTGCCTTCCCTGTGGTGGTGACAGTGGGGTGGGTGCGGGGTGTCCGTACCGTCAGCCCGTCGTCCTGGCCCGGTACGCCGCGAACCGCTCGCTGATCTCCCGCGCCCGGTCCTCCGCCTCCGACAGCTTCATCTCGGCGCAGTCGTAGCCCAGTTCTTCGGTCATGACGGCCATCGAGGCGGGCTCGAAGGCGACGGTGCCGTCCGCGCGTATCTCGCGGATGCCGTCCTGCACCTGGCCTGACACGTTGATCGCGTGGGCCTCCTCGTCGGTCATGCCGTCCGGCAGCAGCGGCCGGAACTTTCCGGACTCGATCGCCACGGGGAAGCCGCCCAGAGCGCCGTCCGCGCCGGGCGCGTGGACGACCGCGTCCCGCCCGTCGGCCAGCGGCTCCAGGACGCTCAGCGCCGAGGCCGCCGTCATGGTCTGGCCGGCCAGGCCGCCGGTTCGGCGGTACTGGGCGGGGAGCCTGCGGAGGAGGGCGGCGGTGTCGAGCTCGGCCGTCACGTCGCGGCCGTCGACGCGGATGCCGAGGCCCATCGCGGCCGGTCCGCTGTTGCCGTGGCGCGACAGGCGGTGCGAGACGTAGTGGTGGGCGACGAGCCGCACCTCGACGTCGGCGGTGGAGCGGCCGAGCTCGTCGGCGGCGGCCGCGGTGATGCCGGGCACGTTGTTGGCGACGTTGCCGATGCCGATGTGGGGCGAGAGGCCGATCGCGGTGAGCGCCGGGTGCACGGCGTCGGGGTAGGCCGCGTTGACGACGACGGCCTGGGTGCCGGAGAGCTTGACGGCCTCCATGGCCTTCATCACCGGGACCAGGTGCATCGGCAGCCAGGGGCCGTAGTTGGCGGCGTACACGCGCTGGAAGGCGGAGGCCTCCAGGGTGGAGATGACCCACCACGACTGGTAGCTGGCGGCGAGGAAGATGACGTCCGGTGCGAAGGCCGCGATGCGTTCGGCGGTGCGCGCCACGTCGGTCAGGTCCGTCAGGGCGTGGCTGACGGTGGGCGCGTAGCCGCGCTGTACGGCGCAGAAGCGGGCCAGGTTCGTGGCGCGCAGCGCCACTTCCTCATCCCGGCCGACCAGTTGGACGTGCCGCTCGCCGGTGCTGTGGGCGAGTTCGTGGAAGACGCGGCGGCCGAGGTCTCCGGCGCCCAGGACCATGATCTTGCGGGGCTGGTTCATGACGTACCTCCGAGGGGTGCGGTGGCGAGCGGGGTGGGGGGCGCGAGCCGGTGCGCTTCGCGGACCAGGCGGGGCAGTTCGCGCAGGGAGGGGAAGGTGCGGACGCCGTCGCGGTGCGGGCCGACGGCGGGGTCGGCGGTGTACTGGAGGACCCGCATCCCGGCGCCGAGTGCGGCGTCCACACCGACCGGGCTGTCCTCGACGACGACGCAGTCGTCCACGTCGGCGGCGCACTCGGCGGCCGCCCACAGGAACAGCTTCGGGTCGGGCTTCCAGGCGTTGATGTCGTACGCGGAGAAGAGCCGGCCCTCGAAGTGGTGCAGGATGCCCGCCTTGCCGAGGCGGTCCGCCATGATGTCCGGCGGGCTGTTGGAGGCGACGCACATGCCGGTGCCGGGGGTCGCGCTCAGCTGCTCCAGGGCGTGGGCGACCCCCTCGATGGGCTCCAGCCAGGAGCCGATCAGCTCGTCGCACTTGGCGCGGGCGAGCGCCATGGCTCCGGCGGGCGGCGGGGTGCCGGTGATCTCCTCCATGAGGTCGAGGCACTCCTGCATCTTCTTTCCGGAGAACAGCTCGTCCCGCTGTTCCTTGCCGAGGGGAAGACCCATCAGCTCGCCGATGTACGCGAGCCCGCCGTTCTCGGCGTCCTGGGTGTCGACCAGGACGCCGTCCAGGTCGAAGATGACGAACTCACTCATAGGTGATCCAGTCCACGTTCTCGATGGCGGCGACGGTCGCGGCCAGTTCCCGGTGGTTCGCGGCGGAGCCGATGACGGCCGCCGTGTTGCCGCGTGCGCCGATGCGCCAGTCGGCGGCGGCGCCCGGTTCGGCCAGCACGGTGACCCGGTCCACGCCGGGCAGCCGGCGCAGGGCGGAGACGTTGCGGATCGAGGCCACCTTGCGGGCCCCGACCGGCGGCACGATCAGGTAGTGGAAGGCGATCGGCCCGTCCTGTTTGACCTCGGGTGTCTCGTACGGCAGGCCGAGCGCGGCGGCGACCGCCACCCGGGCGGGGTCGGAGGTGCCCGAGCGGATCGCGAGGTCGTCGACCCAGGCGCCGAGGCGGCCGTTGACCTCGATGACCCGGGGGCCTTCGGCGGTCAGTTTGATCTCGACGTCGGCGACGCCGTGGATGTTCAGGGCGCGTACCGCGCGGCACGCCAGGTCCCGTACGGCCCGTTCCTCGTCCTTGGGCACGACGGAGAAGCCGCCGTAGCCGCCGCGCTCGCGGAAGGGTTCGGCCAGCGCGAACTTGCTGGTCACGAAGACCGGCCGGACGTCGTCGCCGTCGGCGACGCAGTCCACCGCGATGTAGTCGCCCCAGGGGGCCGGGGTCTCCCGGCCGACGAGCAGTTCCTCCAGCATCACCGCGGTCTCGGCGGGGCCGTCGTCGCCGGAGAACATCTGGGCCAGGGCCGCGTGGCACTCCTCGGCCGTCGCCACGGCCTGGGTGTTGCGGCTGGAGGCGCCGATCACCGGCTTGATGATGGCGGGCAGTCCGACGTACGCGATTGCCTCGTCGGCCTGTTCGGTGCCGGTGATCGTACGGAAGCGGACGCTGTCGACGCCCGCGTCGGCGAAGCGCTGCCGCTGGAGGTCCTTGTGGGTGATCGCGTCGACGTCGGCGGGCCGGTGGTAGCGCAGCCCGAGTGCGTCGGCGAGCCGCACGGTCGGGGCGATCTGGAACTCGCTGAAGGTGATGATGCCCGCCGGGCCGAGCGCGCGCAGTTCCGCCACGAGCTCCGCCTCGGTGCGGCCCGCCGCGTCCACGACGGAACCGACCGTCTCCAGCGTGGGGATCATCTCCCGCGCGTGGTCGGTTCCGGCCGTCACGAAGACCAGCGAGCAGCCGTTGTCCCGGGCGGCTTCGGCCAGCCTGGTCGGTGCGAGGCTCCCCGTGTCGTAGACGACGAGAAGCACCGGCTTGTCACTCATGGGGCAACCTCTGTGTTCCGGGGCCCGTGCGGGGCAGGGGCCTGCGCCGGGGCGCATGGACGTAGGCAAGTAAGGGTGATGTAGGGGAATGTGGTGGTAAGTCGGGCGGGAGAAGGGTGTGGCGGGCCCGCGGGCTGTCGCCGTGACAGTCCGCGGGGCGCGCCCTGCCGTCCGGTCAGGCCGCCGGGAATCCGCCTGCGCGGCGCGCCGTGGTCAGGGCCTTCGCCAGCGTCTCGACCGTCGAGCAGGTGAACAGCACCCGCACCGGGATCTCCAGGCCGAATTCCTCCTGGAGCCGCAGCGCCGTCCGGGTCGCGGTCAGCGAGTCGCCGCCGAGTTCGAAGAAGTCGTCGTGGGCGCCGACCTCGTCCGCCCACAGCGCGTCCGCCCACACGCGGGCGACGGCGCGTTCCGCGGGGGTGCGGGGTGCCACGAACTCGGCTTCCAGGCCGGTCCGTTCGCCGTCCGGGGCGGGCAGTGCGGTGCGGTCGGTCTTGCCGCTGGTGGTCAGCGGCAGCCGGTCGAGGAAGACGAACGCGCCGGGCACCATGTAGCCGGGCAGCCCGCGCCCGCACCAGTCGCGCAGGGCCCCCACGCCCGGGGTGCGGCCCGTTGCCGGTACGCAGTACGCGACGAGCGCCTTCTCGCCGGGGGCGCCGCCGGGAACGTCCTCGCGGACGGTCACCACGCAGGCGTCCACGTCGGCGTGGGCCAGGAGCGCGGACTCGATCTCGCCCAGCTCGATGCGGAAGCCGCGCACCTTCACCTGGTGGTCCAGGCGCCCGAGGAACTCCAGGTTCCCGTCGGGCAGCCACCGCACCAGGTCCCCGGTGCGGTACACCCGGGCGGCCGGCCCGTCGGCCGCGTGCTCGGGGAAGGGGTGCGCGGTGAACCGCTCCCCGGTCAGCTCCGGGCGGCCCAGGTAGCCGCGTGCCACGCCCCGGCCGCCGATGAGGAGTTCACCGGGTACGCCGACGGGCACCGGCCGGTCGGCCTCGTCCACGACGTACACCTCGGTGCCCGGGGTGGGGCGGCCGATCGGTACGGGGCCCGCCGCGTCGCGGATCTCGGCGACCGTCGCGTAGACCGTGGTCTCGGTCGGGCCGTAGCCGTTGACGACCCGGCGGCCCGCGCGCAGCATCTTCGCGGCCAGGTCGGCGGGGAGCGCCTCCCCGGCGGTGAAGACGGTCAGGTCGCGCGGTCCCGGCCGGTCGCCGAGGGCGTCCAGGAGCGGCCGCCACGCCGACGGGGTGGCCTGGACGAGGGTGACGTCGTGCCGGTCGGCGAGGGCGGCGAGAGCGCCGGGGGTGTGGACCTGTTCACGGTCGGCGCCGATGATCCGGCCCCCGGTGACCAGGGGCAGGAACACCTCGACGTTCGCGATGTCGAAGGTGGCCGAGGTGGTGAACAGGACCCGGTCGCTCGCGGGCGCCGGGAAGATCTCCCGCATCCCCAGGAGCAGGCCGGTCAGTGAACCGAGCGTGATGGCGACGCCCTTGGGGGTGCCGGTCGACCCGGAGGTGTAGAGGACGTAGGCGAGGTCGTCCGGCCCGGTGACGGAGGCGGGGTCCGCCGCGTCGGCGGTGGCGAGCGTCTCGCGGTCGGTGTCGACGGCGACCAGGGCGCGGTCCTCGGCGGCGAGCCGTCCGCGCAGGGCCTCCTGGGTGACGACGACGGGTGCGGCGGTGTCGCGCAGGACGAAGTCGATCCGGTCCACGGGGTGTTCGGGGTCGAGCGGTACGTAGGCCCCGCCCGCCTTCAGGACCGCGAGCAGCGCGACGATCAGCTCGGGGCCGCGCTCCAGGCAGACGCCGACGGGAACGTCCGGCGCGACCCCGAGCGTCCTCAGGTGGTGGGCCAGCCGGTTGGCGCGGGCGTTGAGTCCGCCGTACGTGACCTCCTCGTCGCCGAAGACCACGGCGACCGCTTCGGGGGTCCGCCCGGCCTGCTCGGCCACCAGCTCGGCGACCTGGCGGTCGGCCGGGCGGGCGGCGGGGCGGGCGCTCCACTCGGTGAGGAGCAGGCGCCGCTCGGCCGCGTCGAGCAGGTCGAGGTCGCCCAGCGCGCTGCCGGGGTGCCCGGCGACGGCGGTGAGCAGGGTGAGGAGGTTCCCGGCGAACCGCTCGGCGGTCTCCGTGTCGAAGAGCGCGGTGCTGTGGTCGAGGTGGAGCCGGAGCCCGGCCGCGTCGTCCTCGTGGGTCAGCGCGAGGTCGGGCGGGCAGGGGCCGGCGAGGGGGGCTCCACCGCCCTCCGGTCCTGTGAACAGAGCCTGGACCAGGGGGTGGTGGCTGCTGTCCGGTTCCGGCACGAGGGCGGCGACGAGCTCCTGGAACGGGACGCCCCGGTCCTGGGCCCCGCGCAGCGCCGCACCGGCCCGGGCCACCAGGTCCCCGAAGGTCGCCGCCGCCAGGTCGGTGCGTACGACGGCGAGTTCCCCCGCCACGGGTGTGCCGACGGCCACGTCCTGCCGGCGGCTCCAGCGCCCCAGCAGCAGCTGGTACGCCGCGAGCAGCACCACCGGCAGCGGTGCGCCGTATCCGGCCGCGGCCTTGCGCAGGGCGTCCGCCGTGGCGGCCGGGACGGTGTGCGTGCGGCGGGCCGTACCGGGCTCGCGCACCGAGGGGCGCGGGCGGTCGGCGGGCAGCTCCAGGGGGTCGAGGCCTGCCAGTTCGGTGCGCCACCACTCCAGGCGGGCGGCCGGGTGCGTCGCTTCGGCCGTGTCAGTCATGACCCCTCCGGGGTGCCGAGGATCCGCGCCAGTGCGTTGCGGTCCGTCTTTCCGTTGTCGTTGAGCGGCAGGCCGTCCAGCCGGGTGATCCGCGCGGGCACCATGTGCAGCGGGACCTGCTCGCGCAGCCAGGCGTCGAACCGCGCCGGGTCCGTCTCCCGGCCCGCGTAGGCGGCGACCAGCTCGGTCTCGCCCTCCGCCGTGGGGAGCGCGATCACGGCGACGTCGACGACCGCCGGGTGGCGGCGGACGACCGCCTCGACCTCGCCGATCTCCACCCGGTGGCCGCGGATCTTGACCTGCTGGTCGAGCCGGCCGCAGTGCACCATGACCCCGCCCTCGCGGCGGACCCGGTCACCGGTGCGGTACCAGTGGCGGTCGGTGAGCGGGCCGGAGCCGTCGTACACGGTGGCCCGGCCGCCCTCCTCGTACCGGAGGAAGCGGCCGGTGTTCTCGCGCGGGTCGAGATAGCCGTCGAAGCGCTGCGGGCCGCGTACGCACAGCTCGCCCTCGTCCGTCTCGCGCCCGTCCTCGTCCAGCAGGACGCCTTCCATGCCCGGGTACATCGTGCCGATCGGCACCGTGCCGCCGCTGAACCCGGCCCAGCTCGAACTGGGGCCGGTCAGGAGGTGGTTGGAGCAGCAGATGGTCACCTCGGTCGGGCCGTACATGTTGTGGATCGCCGAGTTCGGGGCCACCTCCCGCCACAGCGCGACGTGCTGGACGGTGACCGGTTCGGCGCCGAACAGGCTGTGCCTGAGGGTGACGCAGCGCCCCAGCGGGAGGTTGCCGAGCCGCTGGGCCTCGCGCACCACCGACGGCACCGAGAACCAGTGGGTCAGCTCCCGCTCCACGATGAAGTCGACCGGCGAGTAGAGGTCGGCCGCCGTCGGGACGACCAGGGTGCCGCCGCCGCCCCAGGTCGCGAAGAGGTCGAAGGCGTGCGCGTCGAAGGTCAGGCCGAAGACCTGGGTGAGGCGGCTGCCCGGGCCGATCTCGTAGCGCGGGATGTTGTGTTCGAGGTACGGGGAGAACTGGCGGTGCAGGATCGGCACGCCCTTGGGCTGGCCGGTGGACCCCGAGGTGAACAGGAGGTACGCCTCGCGTCCGAGGTCGGCGGGGACCGGTGGCAGCGTCTCCTGGAGCGCCCCCTCCAGCAGGTCCGGGTCGGCGCGCTCGTCCTCGGCCAGCTCCAGCACGGTCGGCCGGTGCCGCTCGGGAAGCAGCCCGAAGAGGCCGGCGGCCCGGTCGTCGACGAGAGCGACGGTGACCCCGGCGCGCTGGGCGATGTCGAGGTTGCGCTGCTGCGGGTAGTCCGGGTTCAGCGGCACCACGGCCGCGCCGAGCCGCTGGATCGCCAGATATGCGGCGTACGCGCCCACCGAGCGGGTGGCGGCGAGGGCGACCCGGTCGGGCAGCCCGCCGTGCTTGTGCACGATGCGGGCGGCCAGGGTGAGGGCGAGGCGGCGCAGTTCGGCGTAGGTGAGGACCTCGTCGCCGATCTCCAGCGCGGGGTGGCCGGGCAGCCGCAGGGCGGATTCCTCGAACCACTGGTACATCGTGCGGTGGGCCAGGGTGCCGGGGAGGCTGTCGGTGGTGGTCATCTGTTCCTCGATATCCATGTGCGTTCCAGGCTCTCCACCAGGTCGCTGCTGGTCAGACGTCTGCACTGCTCCACGGCGTACGTCGCCATGTAGTGCCGGAACTCGTCCTCGGGCTCCTCGTGGGCGTGCAGGACACGGCGGTTGTTGACGGCGGCCGGGTTGGCCAGCTCGGCCGCCGCGGCCTCCACCGCCGCGTCCAGCCGGTCCGCGGGGACCGCCTCGTCGCACAGCAGCCGCCCCTCGGGCGATGCGGCGTCGATCCGCCGGTCGGCGAAGATCGCCTGCCGGGCCAGCCGGTTGCCCGCGACCCGGGGCAGCCGCAGGTTGGCGGCGCCCGGGATGATCCCCTCGCGCAGGGCCGGGAGGGTGAAGTAGGCGTCGTCGGCGGCGATCACCCGGTCGAAGACGAGCAGGATCTGTGCCCCGCCGCCGATCGCGAAGGTGTCCACGGCGGCGATCCAGGGCTTCTCGACGGATTCCGGAAGCCAGCCGGTGCCGTCGTCCGGGACGCTGAGCCCCCGGAAGATCTTGTTGATGTAGCCGAGTTCGCGCCCCAGGAAGAAGTCGATGAGCGAGATCTCGCCCTCGTAGAGGCGGGTGAGGTTGATGCCCGCGCTGAACACCCGGCGCCCGGCGTAGCGCGGGTGGGTCATCGGCGCGCCGCGCATCACGCCCACCCGGATCGAGTCGTCGAGCAGCACCAGGTCGACGGCCGCCTCCAGTGCGGCGACCAGCAGGTCGTCCTCGGCGTTGAGGAACCGCGTGTTGTGGACGGTGACCTCGCCCGTGCCGCCCCGGCGCGTCACGGAGACGAGGCCGAGGTCGGCGTGGCCGGTGGCCCGGAAGCCGGGCAGTGCGGCCAGCGCCTTCGGGGTCGGCCTGCGCATCGCCTCCAGGAGGTGCGGCCCGGCCGTGGCGTCCCGCAGGAGGCCCCAGAAGAAGATCCCGTGATCGGTCTCCCGGCCCTCCTTGTCGCGCTGCGGCCTGCGCCGCTCCTCCTCGGCCTGGCTCTTCGTCGGTACGAGTCCGGGCACCAGGGTGTCCGCCCGGGCGACGAGGTCGTCCAGCCTGAGGAACTCCCGGCGCTCGTCGGTCAGTTCCGCGTAGAGGGCGGCGGCATGGCGTTCCATGAACCGCCGCCGGGCGCGGCGGGCGGCCGAGTGCGGCGGGGCGGCCGCCGCCCGGTCCGGGCCCGCGGCGCGCAGCTCCTCCTCGCTCCGGGCGAGGAAGGCGACGGTGGCGGCACGGTCGTCGGCGTACCCCCGGCCCAGGCCGGGCGCGGGCCCGGGCGATGTGCTCGTCGTCATGTGCGCGCTGTCCCCCGTCGTCGTCCGTGCCGGTTCCGTGGTCCGTACCGGTTGTGCCGTTCGTCCTGCCGCTGTCGTCATCGCGGCCGCCCCGGCGTGCGCTCCCGGTTGCGGGCGCGCATGGCCCGCAGCCGGGCCTGGCCGCGCTCCTGTGCGGCGGCTTCGGGCGGGTTGTCCCGGCCGGGGTCCCGGCGGCCCAGGTAGGCGGCCATGGCCCGCACCGTGGGGTGCCGGAAGAGGTCGACCACGTCGACCTGGCACTCCAGCGCGGTCCGCAGCCGGTCGCGCAGCCGGATCAGCAGCAGCGAGTTGCCGCCCGCGTCGAAGAAGCTCTCGTCGTGGCCGACCGTGCGGCCGAGGACCTCCCGCCATGCGGCGGCGACGCGTTGTTCGGACTCGCTCACCGGCGGCCGGGCCTCCTGCCGTGCCGCCTTCGCCTCCTCGGCGAGCACCTGCTCCAGCGCCCGGGCGACGGCGGGGCCGTCCGGGCGGCCGCCGGGCAGCAGCGGCATACGGTCCAGGACGCCGATGCGGGCGGGCAGCATGTAGCCGGGCAGCAGTTCGCGCAGGTGCCCGTGGAGTTCGACGGCGGCCGGGCCCGTCCCGGGCCGGGCGGTGACCGCCGCGTCGATGCCCTCGGCCGCCCGCGTGGTGACGTGGGCGCGTACGACGCCGGGGTGGGCCAGCAGCGCCGCCTCGATGTCGGCGGCGGCCACCCGCACCCCGCGCGCCCGGGTCTGCTCCCCGGCCCGCCCGGCGAACACCAGCCGCCCGTCGGGTGTGTGCCGTACGAGGTCGCCGGTGGCGAACAGGCGCCCGCCCGGCTTCCCGTACGGGTCGGGCAGGAAGCGCTCCGCCGTACGGCGTGCGTCGTTCAGGTAGCCCCGGGTGACGGCCGCGCCGCCGATGTGGAGCTCCCCGACGACGCCCGGCGGGACCAGCTCCCCGCGCGGGCCGAGGACGTACGCCGTGCAGTCCGCCGGGAGCCCGAGCGGGACGGGTGTGCCGTCCCCGGGGGCCGGGGCGGCGGGCCCGCCGATGGCGGGGCCCGCGGTCTCGGCCGTGGTGTAGAGGTGGTGGACCCGGCCCGCCCCGGCGGCGTACGCGGCGCGCAGGACGGCGGGGGCGAGGAGCTCGCCCCCGGCGAGGACCGTGGCCGGTGCGGTGTCCCGGCCCTCGCCGAGAAGGCCAGCGAGGGCGGAGGGTGCGGCGTACACCGTGGCCGCAGGCCCGCTGTCCGTGTGGCGCGTGCCGTCCGGCACGACCGCCCGGCCGCCCCGGGTGAGCGGGGCGAAGAGCTCGAAGACCGCGCCCGGCGAGTCCGGCGGGCTGAGCTGCGCCACCGCCTCCAGGGCTCCGGCGGGCAGTTCCCGGTGGGCCCAGCGCAGCCGGGAGACGAGGTTGCGGTGTTCGGCGAGTACGGCCTTCGGCTCGCCCGTGACGCCGGAGGTGCGCAGCACCCAGGCCGCGTGGGCGGGCGCGACGGCGGGCAGGGGCGCGGCCGGGTCGGTGGCACCCGGCTCCCCCGCGCCATCGTCCACTTCGGTCAGCCGCACCTGCGTGTGGTCGAAGAGCGAGGAGGAGTACGCGTCCGCGAGAACGGTCGACAGGCCCGCGTCCGCCACGGCCAGCCGCAGCAGGAAGGCGGGCAGCCCGGGGTCCAGCGGTACGCACACCCCGCCCGCCCTGAGCACGCCCAGCTGGGCGGCGGCCAGGGCGAAGGACTTGGGGGCGCAGACGCCCACCGGGTCCTCCGGCGCGAGGCCACCGGCCAGCAGCCGGGCCGCCACCCGGCCCGCCGCGTCGTCGAGTTCGCGGTACGTCCAGGTGCGCGCCCCGTCCGCCACGGCGACCGCGTCCGGGGTACGGGCGATCTGATCCGCCACCAGGGTGTGCAGGACGTCTCCGGCGCTCCCGGCGGCGCCTTCACCGGCGCCTTCACCGGCACCTTCGGCATCGACCTCGGCGGCACCGGGGCCGTCCGCCCCGCCCGCCGGGTTCCACTCCTCGGTCAGCAGCCGCCGCTCGGCGGCCGTGGGCCGCAGCAGCGCCGACACCCTTGCGGACGGGTCGGCGCCCGCGCGTTCCAGCACCGTGCGCAGCCGGACCAGCAGCGCTTCGGCCGTCGCGTCCTCGAAGAGGGCGGTGCGGTAGTCGACCAGGGCGAGCAGGCCCTCGTCCGTCTCGACGGTGTCGATGGCCAGGTCGGTCTTCATGGTCGGCAGCCGCAGCTCCCCCACCGTGAACACCGCGTCCGCCGCCCGCCGTACGGGCGCCGCGGGCTGGTGCGTGTACATGACCTGGTAGAGCGGGTGGTAGCTCGGGTCACGGGTGATGCCGAGCCGGTCCATGACCTCGTCGACCGGCAGGTCGGTGTGGTCCAGCGCGTCCAGCAGGTCACCGCGCACCCCGTGCAGCAGCTCGCGGAACTCCGGATCGCCGGACAGGTCGCCGCGCAGCACCACGGGCCGGGTGAGGTAGCCGACGAGCCCGGCGCTCTCGGTGGTGTCCCGGCCCGAGACGGCCATGCCGGTGAGCACGTCGGTGCCGCCGTACTGGCTGAGCACCACGTCGCACGCGGCTTTGAGGACCATGAACAGGCTGCACCGCTCCGCCCGGGCGAGCCGTCGCAGCGGCTCCACCACCTCCTGCGGTACCACCGCCGTACGCCGCTCCCCCGCGTGTCCCGCGCGTGCCGGGCGGGGCCGGGCGAGGGGCAGTTCCAGCACCTCGGGGGCGCCGGCCAGCCGCCGGGTCCAGTACGCCAGGTTCGCGGCGGCGGCCCGTTCGTCCTGCTTCGCACGCCGGGCCAGGAACGCGCCGTAGTCCACGGCGGGCTCCGGCAGCGGCGACGGCTCGCCCTGGGCGAACGCGTCGTACAGGGCGGCCAGTTCGCCGGTGAAGACGTCCATCGACGCCCCGTCGAAGACGATGTGGTGGACGCCGACGAGCAGCCGGTGGGTGGTGTCGTCCAGCCGCAGCAGCCGGGCCCGCAGCAGGGGGCCGCCGTCCACGGTGAACGGCTCGCGGGCGAACGCCTCGGCCAGGGCGGCCGAGGTGCCCCCCGCGTCCACGACGGGCAGCTCCGCCGGCGCGGGCGCCCCGACACGGGCGACGGGCTCGCCGTCGGCGCCGCGCACGATCCGGGTCCGCAGGGCGGGGTGACGGCGCACCAGTTCGTCGAGAGCGCGTCCGAGGGCCTTCGTGTCGAGCGGCCCGTCGATGCCGACGGCGAACGGGATGCTGAAGAAGGGGTCGTCCGGCCGGACCTGGGCCAGCGCCCACAGCCGCCGCTGGGCGGGGCTGAGCGGAAGGTGCTGCTCGGCGGCCGTCATGAGACCGCCTCCGTCTCGGCGGTGTCGCCGCTGGTCCGGCGGTCCTTGTCGCCCCCGCCGCGCCTGCCGCGCACCGACGCGGCGGCGAGCAGGGCCGCGGCGGGCAGCAGCAGTCCGCCGGCCACGATGATCGACAGGGCGATGCCCATCAGGTCCGCGGCCAGGCCGCCCAGGACCACGCCGAGGATGGTGAAGTTGATCATCAGGGCGTTGAGCAGCCCGACGCCCCGTCCCCGCATCTCCTCGGGCAGGTCGCTGATCAGGGTGTTGGCCACCGGCACCTGGAAGAGGCCGGAGCCGATCCCCGCCACCACGCACCAGGCCAGGACGACGCCCAGGCCCAGCGAGTCCCGCAGCCAGCCGGTCGGCGCGAGGAGCAGCAGGGAGACGCCGAACAGCACGATGGAGCCGATGAGCAGCCCCCGGTCGGAGTACCGGCGCACCAGCGGCGGGCCGGTCAGCGCCCCGATCACACAGCCCGCCCCGAAGGCCGCCTGCGCCAGGCCGAAGTTGAAGGCGGACAGGTCGAAGACGTTGAGGAGCTGGGAGTTGAGGTTGGTGGTGAAGAGCCCGAGGACGAGCATCACCGGCACCAGGATGATCGCGAGGAAGCGCAGCGACGGGACGGCGAGCACCCCGGAGACACCGGTGGCCAGCGACTTCCAGTAGGACTCGCGGCCGCTGTCCTTGCCGGGCACCGGGACCTCGCGCAGCACGGCCATGCTGGCCAGCAGGATCGCGGAGATCACGAAGGTCACCGCGTCGATGATGAAGACGACGGAGACACTGGCGAACGCGAGGAGCAGCCCGCCGAGGGCGGGGCCGACCAGGTTCAGGGTGTGGTTCGTGGACTGGAACAGCGCGACCGCCGTCGGGATGTTGTGCCCCCGCACGATCAGCGGGATCGCGGTGATGCGGGCCGTCTCGAAGAACGCCTTGGCGATGCCGGTGAGCAGGATCAGGACGAGCAGCAGCGTCGGTGAGTCGCGGGCCGGGATCATCGCCAGGACGAGCCCCACCCGGACGATGTCGGAGCCGACCATGAGGAGGCGCGCCGGGAAGCGGTCGGCCAGCGGGCCGACGAAGGCCCCCAGAATCCCGGAGGGCAGCAGCTGGGCGATGACCACGAGGGACACGTACAGCACCGGGTCCGAGGTCTCGGTGGCCGCCACGTAGATCAGGGTGATCTTGGTGATGGCGTCACCGAGGAAGGACGCGACGACGGCCAGCCAGTAGCGGATGTACGTCCGGTCCTTGAGCAGCTCAAGCACTCTCGACCACCTCGTTCAGAATCGTGGCGACGCCCTCGATGTACGGGTGGCGCATCATGGTGTAGTGGTTGCCCTCGACCACCCGGACATCGAGGTCGCCGCCCGTGGTCAGCTCGCGCCACGCCTCGGTCGAGTCGTACGTCTCCTCGGCCGCGCGGATCAGCGTGACCCGGCCCCTGACGTGCAGGGGACGGAAGTTCCAGACGAGCCGCAGGTTGGCGACCCAGAGGTCGAGGATGTCGCGGACCTGCTCGCGTCCGGCGTCCGGCGGCAGGTAGTCGGAGGCGCGGGCGATCGCGAGGAGGTAGTCGAGGTGCTCGTCGGGGGTCATCCCCCGCAGCTCCGCCACGGACTTCAGCGCGTCGCCGTAGTCCCACTGGAGGTTGGCCGCGACGGCCTCGACGATGTCGGCGGGGTCGGGCTCGGAGCCCTCGGCGACCTCGGCGGGCGGGTGCGAGTCCATCATCACGACGGACACCTCCGCCCCCGTCCGCTCCAGTTCCCCGGCGACGGCGAAGGCGTTGGTGCCGCCGTAGCACCAGCCGGCCACCGTGTACGGGCCCTCGGGCTGCACTTCGCGGATGAGGTCCGCGTAGGCCGCCGCCCGCGCCCCGAAGTCGGCGTACGGCAGCACGCCGTCGGCGGGCGGCGGGGAGGCCAGCGCGTACAGCGGGCGGTCGCCGCCCGCCATGAGACCGGCGAAGGGCATGTAGCAGACCACCTCGCTGCCCGCCGGGTGGGCGAAGAAGACGGGGGTGCCGGTGGTGCCGGAGCCGATCTCCACGAGGTGGACGTCCGCCTCGTCCTGGTAGCCGTCGCGCAGCATCCGGGCGAACCGTTCGACGGTGGCGCCCCGGAAGATCGCGGCCATCGGCAGCTGCTGCCCGAACCGCTTCTCGATCTCGGCCATCAGCCGCAGTACGAGCAGGGAGTGGCCGCCCAGGTCGAAGAACCGGTCGTGCAGTCCGATCGGCCGGACTCCGAGCACGTCCTCCCAGATGTGCGCGACCTCCAGCTCGATCGCGTCGCGCGGCGGTACGTAGCTCGCCGCGTCCCGCTCGATCACCGGCTCGGGCAGGGCCCGGCGGTCGATCTTGCCGCTGGTGTTCAGCGGGAAGGCGTCCAGGGTGACGATCGCGGACGGGACCATGTAGTCGGGCAGGAAGCGGCGCAGGTGCTCGCGCAGTTCCTCGGCGCCCGGGGCCCCGCCGTCGCCGTCCGCCGCCACGACGTATCCGGTCAGCCGCTTGTCGCCGGGCCGGTCCTCGCGGACGAGGGCCACCGCGCGGCGCACCGCCGGGTGTTCCTCCAACCGGGCCTCGATCTCGCCCAGTTCGATGCGGAAGCCGCGCAGCTTGACCTGGCCGTCGTCGCGGCCGAGGAAGACGAGCGTGCCGTCCTCGCGGAGCCGGGCCTTGTCGCCGGTGGCGTACAGCCGGGCGCCGGGCGTGGCGCCGAAGGGGTCGGGTATGAACCGCTCGGCGGTGAGCCCGGGGCGACCGCGGTAGCCGCGCGCGACTCCGGTGCCGCCCAGGTACAGATCGCCGGGGATGCCCACCGGGACGGGCTCCAGGCGCTCGTCGAGGACGTACACGCGGGTGTTGTCGAGGGGGCGGCCGATGGAGACCTGCTCGGTGCCGCTGTCCAGGCGGTGCGCGGTGGACCAGATGGTCGTCTCGGTCGGGCCGTAGACGTTCCAGGTGCGGCCGGACCCGGCGACGAGCTGCTCGGCCAGGGCCGGGGGGAGCGCCTCGCCGCCGACCAGGACCCGCAGGGAGCCCTCGTTCCGCCACCCGGCTTCCACGAGGAGCTGCCAGGTCGCGGGGGTGGCCTGCATGACGGTGGCGCCGGTCTCGTCGAGGAGGGCGGCGAGGCGGCGGCCGTCGACGGCCTCCTCCTTGCGTACGACGTGGACGCGGGCGCCGCTGATGAGCGGGGCGTACAGCTCCAGGCCCGCGATGTCGAAGGTGACCGGGGTGACGGCGGTGAGCGTGTCGCCGGGGCCCAGGCCGGTCTCGGCGGCCATCGCCAGCAGCAGGTTGGCCAGGTTGCGGTGGGTGACCTCGACGCCCTTGGGGCGGCCGGTGGACCCGGAGGTGTAGATGACGTACGCGAGCCGGTCCTCGCCCGCCGCGGGCCGCGCCGGGACGGCCGGGGCGGCGGCGACGGCCTCCGCGTCCGTGTCCAGGCAGATCCGCTCGCCGGGGCAGTCAGCGAGGCTGTCGAGCAGCGCGGAGCGGGTGAGCAGGAACGCGGCCCCGGCGTCGCCGGTCATGGCGGCCAGGCGCTGCGCCGGGTAGCCCGCGTCCAGCGGCAGGTAGGCGCCGCCGGACATGACCACGCCGAGCAGGGCGACGACCAGGTCCACGGAGCGCTCCAGGCACACCCCCACGACGGTCTCGGGCCGCACGCCACGCTCCTGGAGGTGGGAGGCCAACCGGCCCGCCCGCTCCAGCAGTTCGGCGTAGGTGAGCCGCTCGTCACCGCAGGAGACGGCGATTGCCCCGGGTGTGGCCAGGGCCTGACGGCGTACCAGGGTGTCCAGCGCGACGCCTTCCTCGCGGGGCGTCCCGGTCCGGTTCCACTCCACCAGCAGCGTCTGTGCCTCGTCGGGGCCGAGCAGCGACAGATCGCGCACGCTGCGTCCGGCGTCCTTCGACATCTGCTCCAGGACGCGCACGATCTGCCGGGCCGTCCTGGCCATCGTGCTCTCGTCGAACAGGTCGGTGTTGTACTCCAGCATCCCGTGGAAGTGGTCGTCCGCCAGTGCCGGGTCGTCGAAGAAGCCGAGCAGCACGTCGTCCTTGGCGGTGGCGTTGTCGAGCATGAGCTCCTCGACCCGCAGCCCGGCCATCGGGGTCTCCTCCTCGTGGAGGAAGTCCACGAGGATGAACGACGTCTGGTAGATCGGCGTGCGGCTGGGGTCGCGGTCGAGGTCGAGCTCGTCCAGCAGCGTCCCGAAGGGGATGTCGTGGTGGTCGAAGGCGCCCATCATCGTGGTGCGGGTCGCCTGGAGCAGTTCCCGTACGGTCATCTCCGGCCGGACCGTGGTGCGCAGCGGCAGCATGGTCAGGAAGTAGCCGATCATCGGCTCGGTCTCGGGCCTGCTGCGGGTCGAGGAGGTGGTGCCGACCACGATGTCCTGCTGTCCGGTGAGCCGGTGCAGGATCAGCTGCCAGGCGGCGAGCAGCGCGATGTTGACCGTGACGTCCTCGCGCTTGGCGAGGTCGCGGACGGCCTGGGTCAGCTCGGGGGTCAGCGGGAACTGGTAGCGGGCGCCGTTCGCCGTCTGGAGCGGGGGGCGGGGGCGGTCGGTCGGCAGCTCCAGGACCAGGTCGGCGCCTTCGAGCTGCTTCTTCCAGTACGGCAGGTGCTTGCGCCGGACCTCCTCGCGCAGCCACTGCGGCTGCCACTCGGAGTAGTCCGGGTAGTGCACCTCGATCGGTGCGAGCCGGGGTTCGCGGCCGGTGGCGAACGCCGAGTAGAGCTCGGCGATCTCGGCGTTGAAGATGCCCATCGAGCCGCGGTCCCACACCAGGTGGTCGACCGTGCCGACGAGGACGTGCTCCCGGTCGCCGAGACGCAGCAGGGCGATCCGCAGCAGCGGCCCCTTCACCAGGTCGAACGGGGTGCGCAGTTCCGCGGTCGCCAGCAGCGTCATCTCCGCCTCGCGCCGCTCCTCGGGCACGGACCGCAGGTCCTGGTGGCGCAGCGGCACCGCCATGGACGGGTGGATCACCTGGACGGGGGCGTGGCCGTCCTGCTCGAAGGTGGTGCGCATCGCCTCGTGCCGCTGTACGAAGGCGTCCACGGCGCGCTGGAGGGCGTCCGTGTCCAGCTCGCCGTGGAGCCGTGAGGCGAAGTACACGTTGTAGACGGGGTCTTCGGGGTCGAACTGGTGGATGAGCCAGATGCGTTCCTGGTCCACGGTGAGCGGGACGCGGTTCTCCCGCGTGCGGCGGGGTACGGGCGCGTTGGTGACGGTGCCGGCGGTGCGCTCGCGCATCCGGCGGTCGAGCAGGGCGCGCTGGGCGGGGGTGAGACCGGCCAGCCGGTCCGCGAGTCCGGTCACGACTTCTCTCCTTCGGTCTCGCCCCGGTGGCGGTAGCGGTCCTTGAGTTCGGTGAGGTGGTCCAGGCCCTTGAGCACCTGGCCGGGGTCGAGTCCGAAGTCGACCAGGCAGGCGACCTCGTCGACGCCGATGTCGACCAGGTCCTCGATCAGGGACTCGCACTTGTCGGGCGTTCCGAGCAGGGCCAGCTGGTCGAAGTAGCGCTCGAAGGTGGCGTTGAGCATGACGTCGCGCTCGGCGTCGTTGAGCTTGGAGAACTCGCTGCCGAAGCTGTCCTGCTGTTCCAGGAAGGTCTTGAGGTACGCCGTCAGCGGCCCCCGTACGGTCTCCCTGGCCTCGTCGTCGTCGGAGCCCAGGTAGGTGTGGACCATCGCGGTGACCCGGCCCTCCGCCGGGTCGTACCCGGCCCCCGCGAGCGCCTCGCGGTAGGCCGCCGTCTTGTCCTTCAGGTCGGCGGGGCGCTGGGCGACCAGTCCGGTCAGGACGTACGCGCCGATCTCCCCGGCCCGGACGAACGTCTCGATGCTGCCCTGCGCCGACACCCACACCGGAAGCCTGGGCTGGAGGGGGCGCGGCAGGGTGCGTACGGTCTGCGACGATCCGTCGGCGCGCGGGAGTTCGACGCTCTCGCCCGCCCACAGCCGCTGGACGGTGTCGATCGACTCGAACATCTCGTCCTTGCGGCGCGGGTAGCGCTGCTGCCCGTCGCCCGGGGCCAGGAGGAAGTCGTCCGGGTGCCAGCCGGAGGCCGCCGAGATCGCGGCCCGGCCGCCGGACAGGTTGTCGACGACCGCCCACTCCTCGGCCACCCGCACCGGGTGGTGCAGGGGCAGGACGCAACTGCCCGCGCGGATCTGGATGTTCTCGGTGAGTACGGCGATGGCGGACGCCAGCAGCGACGGATTCGGGTAGAGGCCGCCGAAGTCCACGAAGTGGCGCTCGGGGACCCAGATGCCGTCGAAGCCGTTGGCGTCGGCGTGCCGGGCGCTGTCCAGCAGCAGCTGGTATTTGCCCGGGCCCTTGGCCGTGCCGTCTCCCGAGAAGAAGAACAGGCTGAAGTCCATGGTGCTGCCGGGCCGCCGGCCGCGGCGCGGCGCGGCGGATCTGGCGGCCGTCTTCGTACCGGGGCCGGGGTCCACGGCCGAGGGCGCCTTGACGTTGCGCTCGCGCAGGGACCGCTCCAGTACGGCGCGCTGCTCGGGCGAGAGCGAGGACATCCGCTCCTTGAGCCTGCGTGCGGCCTCGGACTCGTCAGACATGGTCGTCACCCTTCAGCTTTGCTTCGGCCTCGCCCGCGGAGAGGCCCTCGACCTCGCGCAGCAGTGCCTCGAACTCGTCCAGGCCGATCGCTTCGGCCTGGTGGGAGCGGATCGCGGCGGCGAGCCCCGGTACGGTCGGCGCCTCGAAGACGGCGCTCATCGGGAAGTCGCCGTGGGCCTGCCGCAGCCGCCCGACGATCTGGATGGCGAACAGCGAGTTGCCGCCCAGGTCGTAGAAGTCGTCGTCCGGCCCGATCGGGGAGACGCCGAGCATCTCGTGCCACACCCGGGCCACGGCCTGGGCGAGTTCGTCGTCCGGCCAGACCGTGGCCGGGTCCCAGTCGTCGTCCCCGCGGCCCCGGCCACCGCCCAGCGAGTCGGTGAACGAGGTCGCGGTCAGCCCGGACTGGTCGGCCAGGACGTCCTGGAAGTCGGCCCTGGAGACGACGACCTGGGGCAGCGCACCGAAGAGCGCGGCTCGGGCGAGCGCCAGGCCGTCGGCGGCCGGGATGCCCTGGGCGAGGCGCAGCCGCTCGTACAGCTCCCGCACCTCGGGCAGGCCCGCCATCTGCTGCTCGAACCAGTCGTCCCAGTCCCACTGCGACCAGTCGAGGGCGAGGGTGGGCCGGCCGGCGGCGGTGGCGGCCTGGGCGAAGGTGTCGAGGAAGGCGGCGGCGGCGCAGTTCTCGGCCTGTCCGAAGCCGCCGACGATGCCGGTGGTGGCCGACGCGGTGAGGAAGAAGTCGAGCGGGTCGTCCGCCAGCAGTTCGTCGAGCAGCAGGGTCGACCTCACCCGGGCCGCGAGGACGGCGTCGAAGTCCTGCCGCGCCTTGAGCGCGGTCAGGCCGGAGCCCCGGGCGTCGGCGAGGTGCAGGACGCCGTCGACCGCGCCCAGCACGGTCCGCGCCGCCTCGACGGCGGTACGGGCCTGGCCGGGGTCGGCCAGGTCGGCGGTGCGGTAGACGACGGCCTCGGGGTGGGCGGCGCGCAGTGCGGCGAGCCGGGCGACCCGGGCGCGTACCCGGTCGTCGTCGCCCGCCGTGCCGCCGCGCCAGGCGTCCCACTCGCTCTCGGCCGGGAAGCCCGGGTCGCCGATGAGCACGGCGCGCGCCCCGCTCGCGGCGATCTGCTCGGCGAAGGCCAGTCCGGTTTCGCCGGACGCCCCGGTGACGAGGTACCCGGCGCCCGCACGCCAGGCCCGCCCGGTGGGTACGGGTTCCAGCCCGACCGGTGCGAAGGCGCGCAGGAGGCGCTGGGCGCCCCGGTAGGCGACGAGGCTCTCTCGCCCCTCCCCCGCGAGTTCGGCGTCCAGCTGCGCGGCGACGCGTGTGCGGTCGGCGCCGGTGGCGGGGAGGGTGACGTCGACGCTGCGGCAGGTCAGCCACGCGTACTCCTGCGGCAGCACGGTGACCGCGCCGTACAGGGTGGCCCGCTCGGGCCGGATCACGGCCGTCCCGTACGCGTCCTGGAGGCTGTCGGTGAGGACGTCGATCCGCACCGGGCGGTCCTCCCCGCTGCCGCCGAGCGCCTGGGCGAGGGCGACGAGGCTGTGGAACCCGGTGTCCAGGCCGGTGGCGTAACGGCCCGCCGCGTCACCGGCGTTGTCCCCGGGGCCGGTGACGGCCCAGGCGTGCAGCACGCGGTCGGGGGCCGCTCCCGCGCGCCGCAGCTCCTCGACGACCCGGCCGAGGTGGTCCGCGTCGGCGGGGTCCGCGTCGAAGCCGTGCTCGGAGGTGCGGGCGTAGGCGGTCGCCTTCCGCACGGTGGTGACGGTGTGGCCCCTGGTGCGCAGGGCGGCGGTCGGAGCGTCGGTGAGGCCGGTGTCGTCCTGGAGCACCAGCCAGCTGAGCGGGGCGTCCGCCGGGGCCGCCCCGGGGAGCGGCGCGGGGTGCCAGACCGGTGCGTACGTCCACCGCTCGGGGTCGGTGCGTACGTTCCCGGCGGCCGCCGCCTCCGGCTTCGGAAGCAGGTGGCCGCGGCCCTCGAAGGGGTAGGCGGGCAGCGGGACCCGGTGGCGGGCCCGGTCGTCGTGCAGGGCGGCCCAGTCGGCGGCCACCCCCAGCCGCCACAGCTCGGCCAGGCCTTCGCGGACGGTGCGGGCCTCGGCGGTGCGCTCCTCGCCGCGCGGCTTGCGCAGCAGGGTGACGACGGGCGAGGGCTCCGGGTGGGTCCGGACCAGTCCGCTGAGCTGGCTGCCCGGACCGGCCTCGACCAGGACCAGGGCGTCGCCGCGCTCGGCGAGGGCGGTGATCCCGTCGGAGAAGCGGACCGGGGCGCGGGTGTGGGAGACCCAGTAGTCGGGGTCGGTGGCCTGCTCGTCGGTGATCCAGGTGCCCGTCACATTGGACAGGAAGGGAATCTTCGGGGTGTTGAGCCGCACCGAGCGCAGCACCTCCGCGAGGCCGGGCAGCGCCGGTTCGACCAGGGCGGTGTGGAAGGCGTGCGAGGTTTCCAGCTCCCGTACGGACACGCCCCGCTCCTCCAGCGCCCGGCGGGCCTCGGCGACCTCCTCGGGGGTGCCCGCGACGACGCAGGAGGCGGGCGCGTTGACGGCGGCGATCGTCGCGCGGCCGTCCAGCGCCTCGGTCAGCGCCGCCTCGTCCAGCAGGACGGACAGCATCCGGCCGGGCGGCAGGTCCTGCATGAGCGCGGCGCGCCGGGCGACCACGCGCAGCGCGTCCTCCAGGCTGAACACCCCGGCCAGGCAGGCCGATACGAGTTCGCCGAGGCTGTGCCCGGTCATCGCGTCGGGGCGCACGCCCCACGACATCAGCAGCTGGGCGACGGCGTAGTCGAGGCTGAAGACGGTCGGCTGGGTGTACAGGGTGCGGCGCAGCCGCTCCTGGGCCTCGTCCCCGCCGGTGGCGAAGGCCACCTCCCGTACGTCCCACCCCAGGTGGGGCAGCAGGATCTCGGCGCACCGGTCGAGCGCCTCGCGGAACACCGGCTCGGTGCGGTACAGCTCCGCGCCCATACCGGCGTACTGGGCGCCCTGACCCGGGAAGACGAACACCACACCGGGCGCCTCGTCCGGCACGGCGGACGCGGCGGGCGCGGGCCGCTCCAGGGCCGCGGCCGCGGCGGCGCGGCTGTCCGCGACGACCGTGCGGCGGTACGGGAGGGCGGCGCGCCCGATCTGGAGGGTGTAGGCGGCGTCGGCGAACCCGGCGGGGTCCTGCCCGGTCGCTTCGCCGGCCGTGAGCGCCGTCGCGAGGCGCGCGGCGGCGGTGTCGAGGGCTTCGGGCGTACGGGCGGACAGCGGCAGCACCTGCCACTCGCCGTCGGGGGCCTCCGTGCTGCGGGCGGGCGCTGCTTCGAGGACGACGTGCGCGTTGGTGCCGCCGATCCCGAAGGCGCTCACACCGGCGCGCGGCGGCAGCTCCGTCGCGGGCCACGGCACGCCCTCGGCGTCGACCCGGAAGGGGCCCTTGTCGAGGCCGAGTGCGGGGTTGGGGGCGCGGAAGTGGGCCGTCGGCGGGATGAAGCGGTGCTCCAGCGCCAGGGCCGCCTTGATGAGGCCGGTGACCCCGGCCGCCGCGTCGAGGTGGCCGACGTTGGACTTGACCGAGCCCAGGTGGACCGATCCGGCGGGGGCGTCGGGCTGGAACGCCTCGGTGAGCGCCTGGACCTCGATCGGGTCGCCGAGCGGGGTGGCGGTGCCGTGCGCCTCGACGTACTGGACCGTACGGGGCTCGACCCCGGCGACCGCCAGCGCCTCGGCGATCACCTCGGCCTGGCCGTGCGGGGAAGGCGCGGTGAAGCCGATCTTCGCGGAGCCGTCGTTGTTGACCGCGCTGCCGCGGATCACCGCGTGGATGTGGTCGCCGTCGGCGAGGGCGTCCTCCAGCCGCTTGAGGACGACCAGGGCCACCCCGTCACCGGAGACGGTGCCGGAGGCCTCGGCGTCGAACGGGCGGCAGTGACCGTCCGTGGAGAGGATCGCGCCCTCCTCGTACCGGTATCCGCGCGGCTCGAACTCCCGCACCGCGACCCCGCCCGCCAGCGCGAGGTCGGACTCGCGGCTGAGCAGGGACTGGACGGCGAGGTGGACGCTCACCAGCGACGACGAACAGGCGCTCTGCACGGTGAAGCTGGGGCCGGTCAGACCGAGCTTGTACGAGAGGCGCAGCGCGAGCATCCCGGGGTCGTTGCCGATCGCCACCTGGATCTCGTCGGAGACCAGGCCGTCCAAGGCGCCGCGCGGGGCGATGCGCTCCTGGAGGTAGCCGCTGCCCGACGTACCGGCGAACACCCCGGTCCGCCCCTCGAACGACCTCGCCGGGTAACCGGCCCGCTCCAGCGCCTGCCAGGCCGTCTCAAGCAGCAACCGGTGCTGGGGGTCCATGAGTTCGGCCTCGGACCGGGTGACACCGAAGAAGTCGGCGTCGAAGCGGTCGAACCCGTCGAGGGGGAAACCGGCCTTCACATACGCCGGGTCGTCCCGCAGCTGCTCGGGGACCCCGGCGGCGGCCAGCTCCTCGTCGGTGTAGGTACTGCGCCCCTCCTCGCCCGCCGCCACCAGCCGCCACAGCTCGTCGACATCCGCGGCACCCGGGAAGCGACCGCTCATTCCGATGATGGCCACGGCCTGCTCGGGCAGTGGCAGATCCGTCTCGTACGTCATGCGTTCTCCCCGTGCGGGTGGTGCGGGTGGGATGCGGGCCGGTGCCCGGCACCGGTGTCGTGCTGTGCGGCGAGCAGCTCGTCCAGGGCGCTCGCGAGTTCCCGTACCGTCGGCCGGTCGAAGAACAGCCGCAGCGTCGCGGCGACGCCGAGCTGTTCCCTGGTGAGGGCGACGGCCTGGGTGGCGAGCATGGAGTGTCCGCCCAGTTCGAAGAAGTCGTCGTCGCGTCCCACCCGGTCGACCGAGAGCACCTCGGCCCAGATGTCGGCGACCACCTTTTCGACGGGGGTGGCGGGCGCGGCGAACTCCGCGTCGAGCTCGGGACGTACGGCCTCCGGGGCGGGCAGCGCGCGCCGGTCGACTTTGCCGTTGTGGGTCAGCGGCAGCCGGTCCAGGGCCACGTACACGTTCGGCAGCATGTACTCGGGCAGCGTCCGGCCGAGGTGTTCGCGCAGTTCGGAGGGCCCGGCCGGGGTCCCGGCGGCGCCGACCCAGTACGCGACCAGGCGCGGGTCTCCGGCCGCGTCCCGGTCGACGGCCACCACCGTGTCCCGGACGGCCGGGTGGCGGGTGAGCGCGTTCTCGATCTCGCCCAGCTCGATGCGGTAGCCGCGGATCTTGACCTGGTGGTCCAGCCGGCCCAGGTACTCGTGGTCCCCGTCGGCCGCGCGCCGGGCGCTGTCGCCCGAGCGGTACCGGCGGGCTCCGGGCACGGCGGCGTCCGGGTCGGGCAGGAAGCGCTCGGCGGTGAGGGCGGGGCGGCCCAGGTAGCCGCGTGCCACGCCCGCTCCGCCGACGTACAGCTCTCCGGCCGCCCCTTCGGCCACCGGTTCGCCGTCGGCGCCGAGGACGTCCATCGTCCAGCCGCCGAGGGGGCCGCCGATCATGCTGCCCGCTCCGCCGTCGAGGTCGGCCGAGGTCATGCGGCGGTAGGTGGAGTGGACGGTCGTCTCGGTGATCCCGTACATGTTCACCAGGGCGGGCGCCGCGTCGCCGTGGCGGGCGATCCACGGCCGCAGCATCTCGGGCGGCAGCGCCTCCCCGGCGAAGACGACCAGCCGCAGGGCGAGTTCGGCCGGGTCCCCGGGGCCGGGGTGCTCCTCCTCGTACCGGACGAGCTGGCGGAAGGCGGCGGGCGTCTGGTTGAGGACGGTGACGCCCTCGCGGTGCAGCAGCGCGTGCAGCTCCTGCGGGGCGCGCCGCACCTCGTCCGGTACGACGACGAGCCGGCCGCCGTGCAGCAGGGCGCCCCACATCTCCCACACGGAGACGTCGAACGCGGCGGAGGCGCACAGCGACCACACGTCGTCGGGCCCGAACCCGAAGCGGTCGCGGACGCCGGTGAGCAGGCCCGTCACATTGCGGTGCTCGATCATGACGCCCTTGGGGACGCCGGTCGAACCGCTGGTGTAGATGACGTACGCGAGACTCGACGGCCCGGTTCCGGGGTCCGGGGGCGCGGTCTCCGGGTAGCCGGTGAGGTCCTCGCCGTCGCGCCCGGTCAGCACGGTGTGCGGGGCGCGCAGGCCACGCCCCGCGCGGTCGGTGAGCAGGACGGCGGCGTTGGCGTCGGCGAGCGTGAAGCGCAGCCGCTCGTCGGGGGCGGAGGGGTCGAGCGGTACGTACGCCCCGCCCGCCTTCAGGACCGCGAGCAGCGCCGTCACCAGGGACGTGGTGCGCTCCACGCAGACGGCGACGGGTATCTCGGGGCCGACGCCCAGGACGCGCAGTCGGTGCGCCAGCCGGTTGGCGTCGCGCTCCAGCTCGGCGTAGGTCAGCCGGCCGTCCACGCCGGTCACGGCGATGGCGTCACCGCGGGCGGCCGCCTGCCGTGCGAACCACGCGTCGATGGTCCCCGGGGCCTGGGCGGGTGCGGCCATCTGGTCAACGGTCACGGTGGGTGTTCCTCTCGGTGCCGGACTCGGTGCGGGGCTGCGGACTCTGCGGTCCGGACGCGGTACCGGCGGCGAACCGCGCCGCCGCCAGCTCCGTCACCGGTGTCCCGGGCCGGGCCATGGCTTCGGCCAGCGTCCGTTCGTAGGCGGCCAGCAGCGCGGCCGGGGTGTCGGGGCCGAACAGATCGGTGTCGTATTCGAGGGTCAGCGCCAGGCCGTCGCCGCGCTCCTGCGCGTACAGGCTGAGGTCGTACTTCGCGGTGTCCTGCGGGCCCGTGAGGTCCAGCGAGCACCCGTCGAGCCCGGCGAAGACCGGCTCGGGCTGCTCCTTGAGGAAGCTGAACATCACCCGGAAGACCGGCATGAAGTCGCGGCCGCGCCGGGAGACCAGCGCCTCGACCAGCTTGTCGAAGGGCAGCTCCTGGTGGGCGGAGGCGTCCAGCACCGCCGTACGGACCCGGGCCAGCAGCTCGCGGAAGCCTGGGCCGCCGTCCAGCCGCACCCGGACCGGAACCATGTTGATCAGGCAGCCGACCAGATCCTGTAGCTCGGGCCGGTCCCGGCCCGCGACGGGGGTGCCGACCGTGATGTCCTGCGCGCCCGACCACCCGGCGAGCAGGGTGTGCAGACCGGCCAGCAGGGTCATGTACGGAGTGACGCGCTCGCCGCGGCTGAACTCACGTACGGAGGACACGAGTTCCGGCCGGAGCTCGCGTGCCGTGACGGCCCCCCGGAAGCTGCGTGCGGTGCCGCGCGGCTTGTCGGTCGGCACGGCGAGCGCCTTCGGGTCGTCGCCCAGAGTCTCGCGCCAGTGGTCCACGAGGGCGTCCAGGGTCTCGCCCCGGAGCCGGTCGCGCTGCCAGGAGGCGTAGTCGGCGTAGTGCAGCGGCACCTCGGCGGGCGGTTCGCCGCCGCCGTACAGCTGCCCCAGTTCACGGAAGAAGATCTCCACCGACCAGCCGTCGACGGCGACATGGTGGAACGTCACGATCAGCCGGTACTCGTCCGCGCCGACCCGCACCAGCCGGACCCGCAGCGGCGGCCCGGCGGCCAGGTCGAAGACGCCCGCGCCCTCCTCGGCCGCGACGCGCTCCGCCTCGGCCACCGGGTCGGCGGCGCCCGTCAGGTCGGTGTACGGCAGCTCCAGCGGCGCCGGGTCCGCGATGACCTGGTACGGGAGCCCGGACGGCGCCGCGTACGTCGTGCGCAGCACCTCGTGGCGGGCGACCAGGGCGTCGAGGGCCCGGCCGAGCGCGGCCCGGTTCAGGGCTCCGCGCAGCCGCAGCACGGTCGGCACGTTGTAGAGGGTGGTGTCGGGGTCGATCTGCTGCATGAACCACAGCCGCTGCTGCGCGAACGACAGCTGGGGCCGTTCCTGCCGGGCCCCGGGGCGGGGGCCGGTGGGCCCGGGACCTCCCGGGGTCGGGCCCGCCGCGCCCCGGCCCATGGCGGCCCGCACCAGACGGGCCATCTCCGCCAGCGTGCCCGCGCCGAGCAGTTCGGCGGCGGGGACGTCCACGCCGAGGTCCTCGTCGATACGGGCGGCGAGGAGCCGTGCCTGCTCCGGCCCGCCGCCGAGACCGGCGAACTCCGAGTCCAGGTCCACCGGGGCGCCGGTGACCTCCAGCAGCTCGGCCCACATCTGGGCGAGCTCCTCTTCCACGAATCCCATGGTGGCTGTCATCCGAGTGAGTTCTCCGGGCGAGAAGTGCGCACAGTTTCCTGGAGCAGATCGACAAATCCTTCGGGCCGCTTGCTGAGATAGAAGTGGTCCCCTGCGAAGACGTGCACCCCGGGTTCGCCGGCGGTGGTGTGCCTTCCCCACAACCGGGCGTCCGCGGCCCGCACTTCGTGGTCGCCGTCCGCGACGAACACGGTGACCGGGCAGCTCACCGCCGCACCGCCGTCCGCCCGGTAGGAACCGAGGGCGGCCAGGTCGGCCCGGATCGCCGGGAGCACGAGCTCGATCAGCTCGGCGTGCTCGGCGACGCCCCGGGCGGTGCCGCCCAGTCCCATGATCCGGGCGAGCACCTCGCTGTCGGGCTGATCGTCCGCCCGCAGCGCCCGCTCCGGGCGGTGCCCCGAGGGGGCCGAACACGCCGACGCGACCAGCGCTTCGGGAATCACGGCACCCGCCCGCTCCAGGCGCCTCGCGGCCTCGAAGGCGACGATCGCCCCCATGCTGTGGCCGAACAGGACCGGTCGCCGGACGCCTCCGAGACGGGTGAGGAGTACCTCGGCCACGGAGTCGGCCAGTGCGTGGAGGGAGCTGACGGGCTCCTCGAACAGCCGGTTCTCCCGGCCCGGATACTGGATCACCAGCATCTCGATGTCCGGGTCAAGGACCTCCGAGAGGCCGTGGTAATAGCTGGCCGAACCACCCGCGTGCGGAAAGCAGACCAGGGTGTGCGCGGCCTGTGGCTTCGGGTGGAAGCACCGGATCCAGCTGCTCGCCTCGGTGTCCATGGTCACCGCGCCTGGAGTGCTGTGAGTGATGCGGGTACGGCGGCCCGCGCGGTGGGTGCCGCGGCCCGCAGCGCCCGGTGTGCCTCGCCGAACTCGACGACCTGGGCGGCGATCCCGTTCAACTGCCGCTGGATGTGCGGGTCGTCGCACTCGCCGCTCGCGGTGAACCCCGCCGTCGCGCTGTTCAGCGCCACACCCAGCGGCGTGGGCCAGCCCCGGAGCGCGTGCACCACGTCCCGCAGGGTGGCCAGGGTGGTCACCGCGCCCTGCCAGCCCTGCCCCACGGCCAGGCAGCCGACGGCGCGCCCCGTCAGATAGGGCCGTTCGTCGTCCCGCAGCTCTTCGATGTGGTCCAGGGCGTTCTTCAGCAGCCCCGACACCGTCCCGTGGTACGCCGGGCCGGCGAGGACGACCCCGTCTGCCCCGGCGATGGCGGCCAGCATGCGCCGTGCCCGGGGCTCCGGGGACGCGGCGCTCGGATCGTAGAGGGGCATCACCAGGTCGGTGCCCGCGATCAGGCTGACGTCCGCACCCAGCCGGGCCGCTTCGGCCAGCACGACACGGAGTCCCCGCTCCGCCGTGGAACCCGGCCGGGAGGACCCTCCGATTCCGACGACCTTGACGGCCTGCTGCATCAACCCACCCATTCGATCGGTGAACTCCCGGTCGCCCGGGACCGTTCCGTCCTCCACCCTTCGCCACGCGAAACGGCGGGGTCAACGTCGGCCCGACGGGCAGATCCGATCGTCGGCTTCGGCGATTCCGATCAGCCGCGGCCCCGATCGGTGGCACCAATGGAAGCCATCGGCGATCCGCATGTGCCACCGATTGCCGACCGGACCCGCGCGGGGGGATGATCAGCCCCTCGCTCTCCCCGGATTCCCCCCACTCGGCGCCGTCCGACCGTCCGGAAGGCCACCGCCCCGGACCCCGTCCACCGCCCTACTCGATCGGCGATGCCCATGCCTCTGGTCGACGACCCCCTCGCCCCGAGCATCGCCGTCGTCGGCGCGACCGGCGCGGTGGGCGGCACCCTGCTCGACGTCATCGAGGACCGGGGGCTGCGCTACCGGGCACTGCACCTCCTGGCGTCCGCGCGCTCGGCCGGTCGGGAGATCCGGGTCGGGGACCGGGAGTACCGGGTGGGCGAGCTGACCGGCTTCCACTTCGGCGACGCGGACGTGGTGTTCTTCTCCGCCGGGCACGCCGTCAGCAGGGCCTGGGTGCCGGTCGCGGTCGCCCACGGCACCCTGGTGATCGACAACACCTTCGCCTTCCGGATGAGCGCCGACGTGCCGCTGGTCGTCCCGCAGGTCAACTCCGCGGAGCTGGACCGCCGCCCGGCGGCCGGGGTGATCGCCAACCCGAACTCCGTCACGATCCCCCTGGTCCGTGTCGTCCGGGACGTGGAGCGCCGCTGGGGGGTGCGCCAGATCTCCGTGAGTACGTACCAGGCGGCGTCCGGCAGCGGTCACTCCGGTATCGAGGAGCTTCAGGAGGCGTCCCGGCTCGCCCTCCAGGACCCCCAGGCGACGATGCCCGCCGAGGAGTTCTCGCCCGCGCTGGCCTTCAACGTGGTGCCGCAGATCGGCCGGGTGCTGGACGACGGCTTCACCCTCCAGGAACGCAAGCTGCTCCAGGAGTCCCGCAAGATCCTGGGCCTGCCCGGCCTCGACATCACGGCGACCTGTGTCCGGGTTCCGGTGGTCAACGGCCATTCCGCGGCGATGTGGGTCGAGTGCCTGGAGCCGGTGGACCGTGCGGAACTGTGCCTGCTGCTGGGCGGGCTGCCCGATGTGACCGTCCACGGCGACGGGATGCACGGCGACGTCCTCACCCCCGCCACCCTCGGCGACCCGAACCATCTGCATCTGGGCCGGATCAGGATCTCTCCCACCAACCCGAACAGCTTCCTGCTCTGGCTGGTCACCGACAACCTCCGGGTGGGTGCCGCGCTCAACGCGCTCCAGATCATGGAGACACTGGTCGTCAAGGGGCACCTGTGAACGCCGAAGGCCGCCGGCACGCCGATGACGTACCGGCGGCCGGTCCTGAGGATCACGGCAGCCGCTGCAAGGCGCCTGCTCAGCCCACCAGTTGCAGCTGGGGCCGGTCCTGCGCCATGAACTGGACCGTACGGTCGAGGAACACCCGCATCTCCCGGGTGAGCCGGCGGCCCCGGCGCCACGCGATCTGCGTGTACACCTCGAACGGCGGCTCCCAGTCGAGGACGGTCAGGGTTCCGGCGGCGACCGCGTCGGACACCGCCATCTCGGGCAGCACGCTGACCCCGAGACCGGCCGCGAGTCCGCGCTTGACCGACTCGATGTTCCCGAACTCCAGCAGCTGTACGGGCCGGGCGGCGCCGGAGTTGAGCTCGGCCTCCAGCATTCCCCGGTACGCGCACCCCGCCTCGGGCGCCAGGACCCGTGCCCCGCGCAGCTCCCCCGTGCTCACCCGGCGCACCGACGCGAGGGGGTGGCCGGGCGCGGCGACCGCTACCAGCGGTTCCCGCCCCAGCACCTGGGTCTGCACACCCGGGTGCTCCGTGTCCGCCTCCATGAGGAACCCCATGTCGAAGGCGCCCTGCCGCAGCGCCTCACAGGTCTGGGCGCACTGGCTGGGGCGCAGCGCGAGCTGGAGCAGTGGGTAGCGGTGGTGGAAGAACTCCAGCACCGGCGGCATGCGGTACGAGGTGAGGCTCTCGGTCGTCCCGACGGTGAGCACCCCCGAGGGCTCCGCCCAGCCGGTGGTGCTGTCCCGGGCCTCGTCGACGAGGGACAGGATCCGCTCCGCGTACGGTACGAGCCGCTCCCCGGCGGGGGTGAGCCGGATGCCGCCCCGCAGCCTTTCGAAGAGCTCGACGCCCAGGGCCACTTCCAGCCCCTTGACCTGGGCGGTGACGCTGGACTGTGCGTATTTCAGCTCGGCTGCGGCCCGGGTGAAGCTCAGCAGCGTCGCGACACGGTGGAAGGTGGTGAGCTGTCTCAAATCCACCGGTATCACTGCCAGCCCATGTCCGCCCGGGGCACATCGGCGGACGTGGTCCCCTCCGCCGTGACGGCGGGCGCGGAGACGGCCGCGTCGGCGGTGTCGGTGGCGGTGATCACGGCGGCGGGTGCGAGCAGCGCCGTGGCGGCGAGCACGGTGAGAGCAGCAGCCTTGGCGATACGGGCACGGAGCATGATCGGCGTCCTTTCGGCAGGTGAATCCACGGAGAACGGTGCGACTGAGAGGTGTTTCCTGGCGGACCCGTCCGCCTCGAAGTAGCATCGCCGCTGGTGAACCTTGGGGGGAAGGGAATCGGCGGGCCGCTTTGGGTCATGACCCAAAGCGGCCACTGAGTCACTGAACGGCCCGTCGGCGGGCCGCCCCCGTGCCGTAGCAGAAGGACGATGGTGCGATACCGCTGGAACGGGGAACTGAGCGATGCTGGAACTGCTGGGGCTGGATACGCACACGGAAGCGGTGTACCGGGCCATGCTGGAGCACCCTCAGGACGGCGTCACCGCACTCGCGCGCCATCTGGATCTCTCCGAGGACGCCGTCCGCGCGGCCTGGGACAGACTGGCCGAATTGTCACTGCTCCAGCCTTCCACCGGCTCCGCGCTGCCGCCGCGGGCCGTCAGCCCCGAGCTCGGGCTCGATTACCTGCTGGCCCGCAGGCAGGCCGAGTTCGCCGTCCAGCGGCAGCGCATCACCGCCGCCAGGACCGCGGCCTCCCAGCTGATATCCGAGTACGCCGACCGCCGTCCGGCCGGCGGCCCGGTCAGCGTGGAGCACCTGGACGACGTGACGCAGATCCGCACCCGGCTGGCCCTCCTGACGGAGGGTGTGCGGCGGGAGGTGATGGCCTTCGCCCCGGGAGGGGCGCAGACCAAGGAGAACAGGGCGTCCGCGCGGCCGCTCAACGAGAAGCTGCTGGGCCGCGGTGTGACGCTGCGGACGATCTATCTGGAGAGCTTCCGCAACTGCGCGGCCAGCATGGCCCACGCCAACTGGCTGACCGCCATGGGCGGTCAGGTCCGCACGGTGGGCGAGCTCCCGCTCCGCATGACCATCCTCGACCGGTCGACGGCCGTGATCCCGCTCGACAGCGAGGACAGCAGCAAGGGCGCGATGGTCGTCACGGGTACGGGAACGGGTACGGGCATGCTCACCGCGCTCTGCACTCTGTTCGAGACCGTCTGGGAGGCTTCGCGCCCTCTGGGCGAGGAGCACCGCCGCCAGGAGAGTGAACTCGACCGGCAGGAGGCCGCGGCCCTGCGGCTGCTCGCCGAGGGGCACACGGACGAGGGCATAGCCAAGCGCCTCGGCGTCTCGCACCGCACCGCCCGCCGCATCGCGACGGGTCTCATGGACCGGTTGGGGGCCCGCAGCAGATTCGAGGCGGGCGTCCGCGCGACCCAGCGGGGCTGGCTGCCTCAGGAGCACTGACCACCACCGGCGCACGGTCGGACCGACCACGGACCGCCCGGCCCTAACTGGGCCTCTCGGGCCACACGGGCTCCCCGGACCACGAGGGCCTCCCGGACCACACGGACCAACCGGCCCACGCGGCCCTCTCGGCCCGCCGAAGCCCGACCGTCCGCACGGCCCCGACTTCCCGGGCCGCCCCGTCCGCTCGGCCGGCAACCGGCTAACCGGCTAACCGGCCCGACGGACGCTCAGCGGCCGCTGGTCGACCCAGACCTCGTCCACGTGGGCGAGGCACTCCTCCCGCGACCCGCTGACGCCCGTACCCCGCCAGCCCGCCGGTACCTCGCGCCCCTCCGGCCAGATCGAGTACTGCTCCTCATCGTTGATGACCACGGCGAAACGGCCCTCTTGGTCGTCCTGGACCACGACGCACCTCCACGGATTCTGCTCGGCTTGCACCGCCCAGCCTGGGCCGCCCCGCCCCCCGCCACAACACATCGCCCATGGAAGCTCCCGAACCTCCGCATCGGCCCGGCCGATACGGCGGTCCGCGAGGGCGCGGCAGCCGTACGAAGAGGGCGCCCCGGTCGGCGGGTTCAGCCGAGGGCGGTGGCGGCCCCGCCGTGGTCAGGGCGGCCAGCAGGTGGGACCGGGCACCCGGTCGCGGCCGGGGTGTTCGCGGTCGCCCTGGCCCCGGACACGGGCCGCGCGGAGCACTACCGCCTACGCCCGCGCGCCTGAACGAGCTGTTGCGGTGCTCACCTGGAGACGGCGGAGACTCGACGGCGGTAGTAGGCGATCGCGAGAACGATGGTGATGGGCCCCCAGGCGGCGAGGGGAGTGCCGCACACCGTCGCCAGCGCGTTCCAGGCGCTATTGGTGTACTCGACCGTGTCGATGACGCCGTACAGGGTGAGTTCGCGATCGTCGCCCAGAGGGACGCCGGTGAACAGGAAGGTGAGCATCAGGCCGCCGACCACGGCGGGGACGACGGCCGCCATCGGCCGGACCGGTCTGCCGCCGATGACCGGTATCCAGGCGGGCGCCACCTCCCCCCAGCCCCGGACCAGTCCGATGGTCAGGGTCGCGATCAGTTCCGTCAACACGCTGAGCCCGAGAACGTACGGCAGGCTCACCCAGTAGGCAGGCATGGCGCCCTCCTGGACCTCCTGCCCCATCGTGAAGTGCACGGCGAAGGGAAGCCGCCACAGGCACGCCGGCAGCAGAAGCAGCGGCAGCGCGTAGGCCAGGCGCATCGCCCAGCGAGGAACGGGCCGCTGGGTGTCACCGACGGACGGGGGCCTGTGGAGGATCTTCATCGCCATGACTCCACCCTCGCGGAGCAGGCGCGACGAGGAATCCCCCGCGCGAGCCGGCCCGCTCCCCCGCGCGGCGGAGACCACACCCGGCGGCCTCGCCCGCGCGGAGCAGCGGTTGCGGGGACAGCACCGGTGCCGGCACCGGCATCGGCGCAGGTACCCCGCCACGTACGGTCAGATCAGCCCCTGCGCCAGCATCGCGTCCGCGACCAGCTCGAAGCCAGCGATGTTCGCACCCACCACGTAATTGCCGGGGCTCCCGTAACGCTCGGCGGTCGTGTGGCAGGAGTCGTGGATGTGCCGCATGATCTCGGCCAGCCGCTCCTCGGTGTGGGCGAAGCTCCACGAGTCCCGGGACGCGTTCTGCTGCATCTCCAGCGCGCTGGTCGCCACCCCGCCCGCGTTGGCCGCCTTGCCGGGCGCGAAGGCGACGCCCGCCTCCTGGAAGACCCGGACCGCCTCCGGGGTGGTGGGCATGTTGGCGCCCTCCGCGACCGCCTTGACCCCGTTGCGTACGAGGTCGAGCGCGTCGGCCTCGTGGAGTTCGTTCTGCGTGGCGCAGGGCAGGGCCACGTCCACGGGGACCGACCACACTCCCGTACCGGGCACGAACCGGGCGTGTGTGCCGCGCCGTTCGGCGTACTCCGAGACCCGGCCGCGACCGGCCTCCTTGATCTCCTTGAGGAGGGCGAGGTCGATGCCCTTCTCGTCGACGACGTAACCGCCGGAGTCCGAGCAGGTGATGACGGTCGCGCCGAGCTGCTGGGCCTTCTCGACGGCGTAGACGGCCACGTTGCCGGAGCCGGAGACCGCGACGGTCTGGCCCTCCAGCGACTCCCCCCGGCTGCGCAGCATCTCGGCGGTGAACAGGACCGTGCCGTAGCCGGTGGCCTCCGTACGGGCCTGTGCTCCTCCCCAGCCGAGGCCCTTGCCGGTGAGCACGCCGGACTCGTAGCGGTTGGTGATCCGCTTGTACTGGCCGAAGAGGTAGCCGATCTCGCGGCCGCCGACGCCGATGTCACCGGCGGGGACGTCGGTGTACTCGCCCAGGTGGCGGTGGAGTTCGGTCATGAAGGACTGGCAGAACCGCATGATCTCGGCGTCGGAGCGGCCCTTGGGGTCAAAGTCCGCGCCGCCCTTCCCGCCGCCGATCGGCATGCCGGTGAGGGCGTTCTTGAAGATCTGCTCGAAGCCGAGGAACTTCACGATGCCGAGGTTGACCGAGGGATGGAAGCGCAGCCCGCCCTTGTACGGACCGAGCGAGCTGGAGAACTCGACCCGGAAGCCGCGGTTGACGTGGATGTCGCCGGAGTCGTCCGACCACGGCACCCGGAAGATCAGCTGGCGCTCGGGTTCGCATATCCGCTCGATGATGCGGGCGTCCACGAACTCGGGACGCCGCGCCAGCACCGGGCCGAGCGTCTCCAGGACCTCGCGGACCGCCTGGTGGAACTCCTGCTCGCCCTGGTTCCGCCGCAGGATCTCGGCGTAGAGCGGCTCGATGACCCGATGGGACGCTTCGGGCATACGGGCGGGGTCGGGAATGACCGGCATCTGATCAAGACCTTCCGTGGGCGGCTCGTGGGCCCCGATTGTCCCGCATCACCCGATGATCTTCGAGGGTTGTCCGCGCAGCGCCCCGGGCGGCGCGGGCGCCGCGACTCCCGAAAGCAAGCAGAACGTAAGGGTGCTGTAAAACAACGCGGGGGCACGGGAGTTACCCATCAGGAACAGAGACACCTCGGCTGACGATCAGTCATGATGCCTCCATGACGAAGCCGTGGCGCCCGGAGTATCCCGGGTATCCGCACCCCCCGGCACGCCCCGCCCCCGGACTCCACGGGCAGCCCCGCATCCCCAAGGGCACGGGCGACATGCGGCGCTATCTCGCGGTCGGGCTCGACTGCTACCTGTGCCTGCTGGCCGTCGGGCTGCTGGTGCGGTCCTGTCTGGACTCCGGCGGGACGGGGCGGGCGATCGCCCTGCTGGTCGCCCAGCTGATCGTGCTGTCGTTCGCCAACCAGGTGCTGCTGACCATGGTCGTCCGGGCGAGTGCCGGAAAGCTGATCATGGGAGTCCGGGTGATCCGGCTGCCCGACGCGGGCCGCCCGGGCTTCCGCCGCCTGGTGCTGCGCTGGCTGTACGGGCTCCTCTGGCTGCCGCTCCAGCCCTGGCACCGGCTCCGGCGTCCCGCGCCGGCGGCCCGCACACCGGAGCGGCCCCCGGGCTGCCACGCCGAACCGCACGAGGACCTGGCGGGGGTGCGCCAGGTCCGCCGCAGCGATCTGCGGCTCTACCGGGCAGCGGTGTCGGACCGGACCGACTGAGGCCCCCCTTCGGTAGGTTGACGGCCATGACTGCCCTCGGCCCCGTCGCCTGGCCGCCCGCCCCGATACCGACCGGACGCCTCGTGCTCCGCACCGCCGAGCCCCGGGACCGTATGGCGTTCGTCGAGCTGTTCTCGTCGCCGGAGGTGTACACCTACCTCGGCGGCGCCCGCCCCCGCGCCGAGCTCGACCGCGTGATGCCCGAGGTGCCCGGACAGCGCCCCGGGCTCTTCGTGATCGATCTCGACGGGGCGATGATCGGCACGGTCACCCTCGACCGGCGCGACGCGAACCGCCCGGGCCGGCTGCGCCCCGACGGCGAAGAGGCCGAGATCGGCTACCTGCTCCTGCCTCGCGCCTGGGGCCACGGGTACGCCGCCGAGGCGTGCGCGGCGGCGCTCGGCTGGTTCGCCGACGCACTGCCCGGCGAACCGGTGGTGCTCTGCACCCAGACCGCCAACGCCCGCTCGATACGCCTCGCGGAGAAGCTGGGCTTCACCGAGGTGGAGCGGTTCGAGGAGTTCGGCGCCGAGCAGTGGTTCGGTGCGTGGTCCCCCGGTCACACCGTCGGACGCAGGGGCTGAGAAGTCCCGTCGAGGGGTGCAGAAGCCCCGTGGAGGGGCCGAGAACGCCGGTGCGCCGAAGGTGGCGGCAGGGTCTACCAGGTGCGCCAACACCGGGAAACAGGCCAGACGTTGGCTTGTTTGATCATTACGCTCACCACCCGTCGAGCGTTCGATTGCCCCCGTAATGCACCCGGGCCACATGGGCCACACGGGTCACACAGGTACCGAACAGCACCAGACGGGGCGAACGTGAAATCACTCATGCGCCGGCTCCGCATGCCCATAACTCTGGGCATTGCCGCCGCACTCTCCCTTACCGCCTGCGGAACGGGAACACAGAACGTAGGGGCCGTACAGATCTCGGACTCGTCCCCGGCATCACGAAAGACGGATGCAGCGGGGAAGACCGGCAGGGACGAACCGGACGCGATCTCCTTCAAGCCTGACGGGCCGGTCGCCCTCACGGGCCGGGTCATCGGTGAGGAGACGCTCAAGGACGCCGAGTTCCAGCTCTCCGCCGACCCCGACCCCGAAACAGTCGGGGAACTCAAGCCGGGAGACACGGTAAGCCAGCTGCCCTTCCCCGATGCCGAGTTCGAAACCCGAAAGAACGAGTTCGCGGTAAAACTCGACATCGACGACATAACCGACCCGGACTACATCAATGACAGAAATATCGTGACACTGTCATTGACCATCAGGATACCGGGAAAGAACGGTGCCGATAAATTCGCCTACACCGGGGCATCCGTGGAGTACACGGGCTCCAATCCCGGCGTGATCCCGTGGTCGGATACACGGACGACGCCAGGGCATGGCGGAGAAAAAGTACGACCAGGCGACGAGGTTCGCCCCGAGTTCATCGAGGTCACCCTACAGGCGCCCTCACCAAAGAACCTGATACCCCGTACGTCATCGCCCAGAGTTGCGAGTGCCGCTGCCGAGACTCCTCCGCACTGCTCGACGAAGACCTTCATAAGGAGCGCCGATGTGTGGTCGAACATCGGTGAAACCTACCCGGTGGGTGACGGCAAGGGCGGCATGACGTTCACCTCGGAGGCAAGCGCCAAGTACGAGGGTGCGGTCAGCTTCGGAGGCTGGTCGGCGTCCAAGGCGGTTGAGATCAAGAGCGGTATCGAAGGGGTATGGGAACCCGTCGGCTGGCCACGGAAGTACCTGGTGGAGATCCGGTACAAGAAGTACCAGTGCGTGTACCAGAGCAAGGACCAGGCCGCCGTCTGGACGGTATGGGAACCCAGCGGGCATACCGGCGGCTCCGACCACGTAGGTGGCGACGAGTACGACGACTACAAGGACCGGGTGCAGCGGCCGGACTGGGTAGGAATGAATGAGGAAGACCACTGCACGAAGTCGACCGTCGATGCGTGGAACCGGGACAACTCGGCCGGTGGCTCCGAAAGCCTCGGCTGGGAAGGCAAGCTCACCGCTGGTGCGAAGAATCAGCTGGAGATCGGCATAGAACTCGGCGTGTCACGGGAATGGTCCACCTCGTCCAAGATCACCTACAACATGACCAAAGACGTCGACAGGCTCTGCGGCATCGACGAGAAGCCGGGATTCGCCAGCAAGATCGCGCAGTACGCCAAGGTCGCCCCCTCCGGAACGTGCCTCAACGTGGAGATACCGGAGGCCAAGCAGGTCGAGCCGAAGGCCCCACCGGAGCAGCAGCTCAACGAATACGCGAAGAAGACCCCGGACGGGTGGACCGGTGGCGACTCCACCTACTCGGTACGCCTTCCGGACGGGCGTCTGCTGTACATATTCTCCGACACGTTCCTGGGGCCGCTCAACAAGGACGGCACCAGACCGGTGAGCGCCCAGTTCGTGAACAACTCCTTTGTCATTCAGGACGGAAACGACCTGAAGACCGTCACCGGCGGGACAAAGGAGAATCCGCGTGCCCTCATGACGGACCTGGACGACGATCCCACCAGGTGGTACTGGCTCGGTGACGGGATGATCTCGGATGTACAGCTTGAGGGGGAGCTGCGCCCGACGAAGCGCCTGCAGATCATCTTCCACCAGTGGCACCGGTATGACCCTGACGACCTCTGGGGGTTCAGGCTGGAGAAGACGATCGTAGCCACCTTCGATCTCAACGACCTCACCAGGCCGGCCCACGTGAAGGACATCCCGTCCTCCCCTGTCGTACCGAAACTGAGCCCCACGCAGTGGGGGTCGGCCATTGTTCCCGCAAGTGAGAGCGGAGACGGGTACACCTACGTCTACGGGATCGAGGACGCCCCGATCAACAAGCGTATGAGGGTGGCGCGCATCAAGGGGACCGACCTCAACAAGGATTACAAGTGGGAGTTCCTGAACGACGGCAGGAAGGCGTGGCTGGGCAAGGAATCGCTGGGCACAACCAACCTGACGGGTGTGGCCAATGAGTTCAGTGTCACCAAGTGGGGGAACTCCTTCGTGCTCGTCAGCCAGGACAGCACGGAGGCCTTCAGCCAGAGAGTTCGCCTGTGGGCATCCTGCAATCCCTATACCGGGTTCAGGAACAACCCCGGCCGGGACGTCGTCTACATGATGCCCGAGGTCGGTTTGTGGGGAAGCTATGGCGACGGGAACATATTCGCCTACAACGCCCATGTGCACAGAGACCTGTCATCCGGTGGCCGGTGGACCCTCTCCTACAACGTCAACAGCTTTGATGCCACCGTGGGGGAGGACGGGGCCCACTACAGGGACCCCAGTATCTACAAGCCCCGGTTCGTGTCGTTCGCCCTCGTACCCTCGACACAGGGCGTGAGCGCCGAGGCAGAGGGGCTGAGACCCAAGGACTCGTCACTCGGCGTCAACAGCCCCTGCACGACCGCATGCACGGGCGTGCCGCAGCTCAGCGGGCGGTAGCCAGGCGGTAGCGGGCGGGTCCGGCCGGCAGAGCCGGGCCCGCCCTTGCCGTGCATGTGGCCTCCCGGTCGCGCCGGCGGCCGGGTCGGCAGACCACGGGCATCCTGAACCAGGCGTATCGCACCTCACCCGTCAGAGGTGAAGTGGCTGATCTCCAAGGGTGAGTTGAGGACCCCGGTACCGTGATCCCTCATGACCACCAAGCCAGAACACGAGAAGACCAACGAGGAGTTCATCTCCCCTCGTCGCAGTGAACAGTCCGGCCCCGTGGCCTACACCCGCTACCGGTGCACGTGGACCCGGGCCCGTGACGAGGTCATGGGCCAACTGTGGCTCGGACTCGCCACGTTCACCGGCTCGATCATCGCGCTGATCGTCGCGGCGAACAGCGAACCGGGCCCGGACAACGAGACCGCGACCGCCCTTGTCTGGGCCTGGGCACTGGGAATGGCCGCGGTCATATCGTTTGTACTGACTCTCTGGCGCTGGCCTGTCGAGTACCGCGCCCACCCGCCTGCCCCGGATGACCAGACCCCCTAGCCGGCGGGCGAGTGCCGGAGAGGCGCCGGACACGCCGAAGGCGGCGGCCCCGGAGCCTTCCGGGGCCGCCGCCTTCGGGCGGGGACGGGGGTGAAGCAGAAGCGTTCGGACCGGTGGATCAGACCTGGGAGCCGGCCTTCCACTGGGCCCAGTCCATGTTCCAGCCGTTGAGGCCGTTGTCCGGCTTGATGGTCTTGTCCGGGGAGTTCTTGACGATGACCACGTCACCGACGAGCGAGTTGTCGTAGAACCAGGCACCGGGCGCGTTGGGGTCGTTCGCGCCCTTCACGTCAGCGAGGCCCACGCAGCCGTGGCTGGTGTTGGCGGAGCCGAAGATGCCCTTGCCCCAGTAGTTGCCGTGGATGAAGGTGCCCGAGGTGGACAGACGCATCGCGTGCGGCACGTCCTTGATGTCGTACTCGCCCTTGCCGTCGTCATCGGTGAAGCCGACGGTGGCACCGTTCATCCGGGTCTCCTTGTACTTCTCGGAGATCACCATCTGTCCGTTGTACGTGGGGGTCTCGGGCGAGCCGGCGGAGATCGGGATGGTCTTGATGGTCTTGCCGTCGCGCGTGACCGTCATCATCTTGGTCTTCGCGTCGACGGTGGACACCTGGTTGCGGCCGACCTTGAACGTCACGGTCTTCTGCTGCACGCCGTACACGCCGTCGGCGCCCTCGACTCCGTCGAGCTCCAGCTTCAGCGTGACGGTCGAACCGCCCTGCCAGTAGTCCTCCGGGCGCAGATCCAGGCGCTGGGAGTTGAACCAGTGGCCGACGACCTCCTGGCCACTGCTGGAGGTCACGGTGATACCGCTCTGGACGGCCTTCTTGTCCGTGATCGGCTTGTTGAAGTTGATCGAGACGGGCATCCCGACGCCGACCGTGGAGCCGTCCTCGGGGGTGAAGTTCCCGATGAAGCTGTTGTCGGGCGAGACGGTGGTGAAGGAGCTGTTCTCGTGGGCCTCGCGGCCCTTCGAGTCGGCCGCCGTGGCGGAGATCTTGTACGTGGTGGACCGCGCCAGCTGGCCCGAGGGCTTCCAGCTGGACCCGTCGGCCGCCAGGGTGCCCTCGACCGGGGTGCCGTCCGCCGTGGTCATGACGACCTTGGTCAGCTTGCCCTTCTTGACGGAGACCTGCGCGGCGTTGTTGATGCTGGCGTTGGTCGCGCCGTTCTCCGGCGCGATCGCTATCTGCGCTTCGGAGGCCTTCTCGGCCGCCGCCTTGTCGACTTCCTGCGCCTGCGAGGACTCCGAACTCCCGGCGCCCGTCTTTCCGCCCTTGTCGCCGTCGTCGGTACAGGCCGAAAGCACCAGCACGCCGCCGAGCAGTGCGGACATGGCCACGAGACCCCTGCGCCGCTTGCTGTCCGTCATCACACGCTTCTCCATCGTTGCCGATTCCCCAAAAATCCCCGGACGGGACCGCCAGGCCACTTTCCCCGTCAATGTTCCAAGAACACCCGGAACGGGTGCTCCGTTCCGCATCCACGGAAGATGTGGGGAACACCACTCATCGACGCACTCCCGGCAGCGGTGGTTCCCGTGGCCGGGACCCGGTTCCGCGCCGCCGCACAGTGCGGCCCCGGTCCGCGGTCGAGCGGGTCCGGGGCCGGTGTTCTCACACGTCAGACCCGTTGTGCGGGGTCACCGTCCTCGCGGTCGTTCTTCCCATTGTGCGTGACCGTGGAGCCGGGCCCCTCCTCGTCGCCCTCGTCCAGCGGCAGGAACAGGGCGTCCTCCTCGTCGTCCGCGTCATCGTCCCAGCCCTCCGCATCGGGGTCGAAGTCGATGCTCTCGCTGCTCCAGGAGGCCTGGGCCAGCTCGACCCCGGGCACCTCGCCGACCAGGTCGAAGGGGTCGACCAGCGAGGCGAGGGCCTCAGCACCGTCTGCCCGGACAGCGGCCTCGGCGTGCATGCGCTCCTCCTCGCCCCTCTCCTCGGCATCGCTCACGGCGACCTCCGTGAGCGGCTCCCCGTACTCGGCGGCGATGGATTCGAGAGCGGTGCCGGTCAGGGCGTCGAGGTCGGTGACCTCCAGCACCATCTCCACGCGAAGTCGAACAAACCTGGATGTCTCTTCAGTGGTCATAGGCCGGAGCGTAAGGCTCGTGGAGGCCACGACTTTCCTCCGACCCGCTGCTTTGCTTAGCATCGACCCACGGGGCTAACTCACGGTTGTCGCAAGGGGATCGAATCTGTGACCGTCGCTCGTCGAACACTGCTGACCGCCACCGCCGCGGGCACACTGCTGGCCGCCCTCTGGTTCGTCCCGTCGGCCAACGCGACCGTCGAGAACCCCCCGAGCGGCGCTTCGCCCGCCACGCCGGGCCGGGCCGCCGAGCAGCCCGCCGGTGACCCCGGCGACGCCTCCGGGGCGCGCCTCGCCGACACCGGTCCGGGCCTGGACACCACCCCGTATCTCATCGGCGGCACCGCCCTGTTGGGCATCGGCGCGGGCTTCGTGACCTACTCCGTACGCCGTTCCGGGACGCGCCCGGCGCTCTGATCCGTACGTACGAGAAGGGCTGCCGCTCCCCCCGGTGCGGCAGCCCTTCCGCGTGAGCCCCCTCAGGGCTTCTTACCGGGCGCGGCTCAGGCCAGCGTCCCGGTGACCGGCTCCACGGCCGCGACCAGGCGTCCTTCCCGTACGAACGCGTCGGCGGCGGCCAGGTCCGGGGCGAGGTAGCGGTCCGGGCCCGGCCCCTGCGCCCCGGCGGCCCGCAGCGCGGCCACGGCGGCCTGCGAGGCGGGTGCGGGGGTGAGGCCCCCGGTGGCGCGCAGCTCGACCGCGCGGGTCGCGGCGTACAGCTCGACGGCGACGATCCTGGTCAGGTTGTCCACGGCCGTACGCAGCTTGCGCGCGGCCGACCAGCCCATGGAGACGTGGTCCTCCTGCATGGCGGAGGACGGGATGGAGTCGGCGGAGGCGGGGACGGCGAGCCGCTTCATCTCGCTGACCAGGGCGGCCTGGGTGTACTGGGCGATCATCAGCCCCGAGTCGACCCCGGCGTCGTCCGCGAGGAACGGCGGCAGGCCGTGCGAGCGGTTCTTGTCGAGCAGCCGGTCGGTGCGGCGCTCGCAGATCGAGCCGAGGTCGGCGGCGACGATCGCGAGGAAGTCCAGGACGTACGCGACGGGCGCCCCGTGGAAGTTGCCGTTGGACTCGACCCGCCCGTCGGGGAGGACCACCGGGTTGTCGACGGAGGAGGCCAGTTCGCGGCCCGCGACGACCGCCGCGTAGTCCAGGGTGTCGCGGCCGGCGCCGTTGACCTGGGGGGCGCAGCGCACCGAGTAGGCGTCCTGGACCCGGGGCGCGTCGTCCTGGTGATGGCCCGTCAGGCCCGATCCCGCCAGCACCCGCAGCATGTTGTCCGCGCTGACCCCCTGGCCGGGGTGCGGGCGGATGGCGTGCAGCTCGGGGGCGAGGACCTTGTCCGTGCCGAGCAGCGCCTCCAGGGAGAGGGCGGCGGTGATGTCGGCCGAGGTGTAGAGGTTCTTGAGGTCGGCGAGGGCCATGACCAGCATGCCGAGCATGCCGTCGGTGCCGTTGAGGAGGGCCAGGCCCTCCTTCTCGCGGAGTTCGACGGGGGCGATGCCGTGCGCGGCGAGCAGCTCGCCCGCCGGCCGGACCGTGCCGTCGGGGCCTTCCGCGTCGCCCTCGCCCATCAGGGTGAGCGCGCAGTGCGAGAGGGGTGCGAGGTCGCCGGAGCAGCCGAGCGAGCCGTACTCGTGGACGACGGGCGTGATGCCCGCGTTGAGCAGGTCGGCCATGGTCTGCGCGACCTCGGGGCGTACACCGGTGTGCCCGGAGGCGACCGTCTTCAACCGGAGGAACATCAGCGCGCGGACGACCTCGCGCTCGACGCGGGGGCCCATACCCGCCGCGTGCGAGCGAACGATGTTGCGCTGGAGCTGGGCGCGCAGCTCGTGGCTGATGTGGCGGCTGGCGAGCGCACCGAAGCCGGTGGAGACGCCGTAGACCGGCTCGGGCTTGGCGGCGAGCGCGTCCACGATGAGGCGGGCGGCGGCCAGGGCTTCCACGGCGGCGGCGGAGAGCTCGACCCGGGCGCCGTGGCGGGCCACGGCGACAACGTCATCGGCGGTGGTTCCGGACGTCCCCACCACAACAGTGTGCATATCCATATTCAGCAGCGTACGGACTGAACACCGCTATGTCACTAGTGGTTCGGCACTGGGCTCCTTACCGCCGGGCGACCGCTCACGGCCGGTTGCCGCGCAGCCTGCGGCGGTCGTGCGCGGACTTGGGCGGGGAGTCCGCGAGCCGGATGACCTCGCCGTCCCGCCCGGCCACCACCGGTTTGAGCGAGCGCGCGGCCTTGGCCCGGTACTGGGCCGCGTCCGCGAGCCGGAAGAGCCGACGGGCCGAGCGCACCGGGCCGATCGGGTCGCCCGTCGACGCGACCCCGCAGGCCACCCCGTCGCCCAGCTCGATCACCGCCGACCGGTCGCACAGCTCGGTGGCCACCTCCACCACGTCCTCGGCCGGGGGACCCGCCGCGAGCAGGCAGAACTCATCGCCGCCGAGCCGGGCCGCCAGCGCCTCGGGCAGCATCGCCCCGCACAGCGACAGCACCGAGCCGAAACGTTCCAGCAGGCGATCGCCGACGGCGTGGCCGTGGGTGTCGTTCACCGCTTTGAGGCCGTTCAGATCGCAGACGACCAGGCTGACCACCGTGTCGTCGGCGCGATGCCGCTCGATGGCCTCGTCGAGCCGGATGTCGACCGCCCGGCGGTTGGCGAGACCCGTCAGCGGGTCGGTGAAGGCCAGCTTGCGGACCTCCTCAAGCCGCTCGGTCTGGGCGATCCCGGAGGCCACGACGGCGGCGAGGACGGTCGCGAAGTCCGCGTCGGCCCGGCCGAAGACGGACTGCCCGGCGGGCCGCGCCACGTACAGCTCGCCCCAGGCCCGGCCGTGCAGCACGATCGGCGCGACCACACAGCAGCCCCGGCCGCGCCGCCGGAGCGCCGCGACCCGCTGGTGGCAGTACGGGCGGGCGCCGCGCGCCGGGCCGCCCGCGCCGGGCCCGCCGTCGGCGGTCTCCACCCAGGCGTCGGGCTCGCCGCCGCCGGCCCAGCGCTCGTGCAGGAACTCGGTGATCTCCGGGAACTCGTGGACCGGGTAGGCCTCCTCCTCGGGGAACTCCTCCTCCCCCTCGGCCCGCAGCCCCGCGTTGACCAGTACGCGCAGCCTGCCCCGGTCGCGCTCCCACACGGAGAGCGCGGCGAAACTGCCGTTCAGCGCCTCGCAGGCACCCAGCGCCGCCGCCCGCCACGAGTCGCGCGGCGTGTACGCCGCGGCCATGGTCTGCGCCAGCGAAACCACGGCCCGCAGCCGCGCATCGTCACCACCCATTCGTACAGCTTATGTAGATTTGTTCACTTTTGATCAGTTTGATGCCTAACTAATTTCGCCCTTTTCTCAACAGATCACTCGCTCTCCGCAACACGTCACCCGCTCATTCCCCGGGCCAGTCGGGGCGACGCTTCTCGTTGAACGCGGCCACCCCCTCCGCCCGGTCCCCGGAGAAGGCCACCGACCGCCAGGCCGCGTCCTCGACCTCCAGGCCCGCCCGCAGATCGAGCCCGTGCCCCAGCCGCAGCGCCTTCTTGGCCGCGCACAGCCCGACGGGGGAGTTGGCGGCGATCCGGCCGCCCAGCGCGAGGGCCTCCTCGCGGTCCCGGCCCGCCTCGACCAGCTCGTCGACGAGCCCCAGCTCGCGGGCTTCGACGGCTTCGACCCGGCGGGCGCTGAAGACCAGCTCGGCGGCGCGCGCCGCCCCGACCCGGCGCGGCAGCAGCTGCGTACCGCCGCCGCCCGGGATGACGCCCACCGACACCTCGGGCAGCCCGACCACGGCGGTGGTGTCGGCGACGATCACATCGCAGGCGAGGGCGAGTTCGAAGCCGCCGCCGAGAGCGAAGCCGTGCACGGCGGCGATCACCGGCATCGGCAGCTCCAGGACGCCGGTGTAGGCGGCGCGGGCGGTCGGCCGCTGGCGTACGAGGTCGGCGTCGGTGAAGGAGTTGCGCTCCTTGAGGTCCGCGCCGACGCAGAAGGCCCGCTCATGGCTGGAGGTGAGGACGGTGGCGCGGACGTCCCGGTCGGCGCCGAGCGCCTCGCAGGCGGCGGCGATGGAGCGGGCCATGTCGGTGGAGACGGCGTTCATGGCCTTCGGCCGGTCGAGGACCAGCTCGGCGACATGCTGCTGCCCCTCGTGCCGCCGTACGACGACGAACTCCCCGAACCGCTGCTCGGACGTGACGGTCATGGCTGCACCCCTGTCGGTTGACGACTGCCGGTTGATGACTGCCGTTTGAAGACTGCCGGTTGACGACGTCCGCTCGACGACGCCCGCTCGACGACGCCTGTTAACGAGCGTTATCGACAGGGATCCTAGACAGGGCGGCGGTCCCACCGACAGAGCGGGCCGGGGTGGAGGTGCGAGGGCTCAGGAGCCGCTCTTCCCGCGCCGGGCCAGCAGCCACGGCTCCACCACGCCGAGCCCGCGCACCGGCCGCTGCCACATCGGCTGGAGCCCGAAGCGGTACGTGGGCAGCGGCGGCTCGTCGTCCGGCTCGCGGCCCTCCTTCTCGGCGAGCCGGGCCCGCTCGGCGGCGGCCGCGGCATCCTCGGCGGCCTGCGCCTCGGACTCCGGGGCCTGACCGTGGCGGATCAGCTCCTTGGCGAACGCCCCGTCGACCAGGACGGCGTCCTTCGGGGCTATCGAGGTGAGCCGGCTGGCGAGGTTCACCGTGGTGCCGAAGACATCGCCCATCCGGGTGGTGACCGTGCCGAAGGCGATGCCCACACGCAGCGCGGGCATCGTCTCGTCCTGGGACATCGCCTCGATCAGCCGGAGCGCTATCTCGGCGGCGGTGCCGGAGTCGTCGGCGGCGAAGAGCACCTCGTCGCCGAGGGTCTTGATGAGCCGCCCGCCGTGCGCGGCGACCAGGTCGGCGGCGGTCGTCTCGAAGGACTCGACCAGCTCGCCGAGCTCCTCCTCCTCAAGACGCCGGGTCAGCCGGGTGAAGCCGACCAGGTCCGCGAAGCCGACGGCGAGCCGCCGGTCGACCATCTCCTCGTCGTCCGCGGCCTGCACGACCCGCCCGGTGGCGGCGGCCAGCTGGCGCCGCCACACATAGACGAGGAACTCCTGAAGCTCCGGCAGCAACAGCTCGACCAGCGGATACGTGACCTCGGTACGGGTCATGCCGGGCTCGGGCGGCTCGGTCAGGCCCTCCAGGAACGAGTCGATCTGCCACTCGGCGAGCCGGGCGGTGGTCTGCCCGGTGGAGCGGGCCACCTGGATCGCCATCGGCTCGCTGAGCAGCCCCGCCTCGACGAGACCGGCGAGCCGGCGCAGGGCGAGGACGTCGGCCTCGGTGAGCGCCCGGGCCTGGCCGATGTCCGCGAAGCCCATGGCCCGCCAGAACCGGGAGGCCAGATCCATGGAGACCCCGGCGGTACGGGCCGCCTGGAAGGGCGTGTAGCGGCGGTCTGCCCCGAGGATCAGCTGTTCGAGCCGGATCGCGAGGGGGTCGTCGGTCGGTTCGGCCGTGTGGTCGACCTCGTGGTGGGGTGTGGCGTGGACCGAGGAGTCCGGTCCGGGCTCCTCACCCGCACCGGACGTCGTGTCGCCGACGGTCACCAGCCGCCTCCTGCCCGTTCCCTGCGCACTGCTCTGCCGATCTGTCGCTCGATCGCCTCAACGATACGGCAGGTGTGCCCTAGCTCACGTCCTTGGTTGACCGATACGGGTGCGTCGCGCGTGACATCGGCCGCGCGGGCGCACTCCGTCCCCGCTTCCGTACGCCTCCTCAGGTCAGCCCGCCGGCCGCCCCGCGCAGATGCACGATGTCGCCCGCCGAAACCGGCTGCCGGAGCCCGTCCTCGGTGGAGAGCACCAGCCGCCCGTCCCCGTCGATGGCGACGGCCTCGCCGACCAGGGACGTCCCGCCCGGCAGCTCGGCCCGTACGGTCCGGTCGAGGGTCGCGCAGCCCGCGGCGTACGCGGCCTGGAGCCCGCACGCGGCCGCGTCCCCGCCGGCCGCCTTCCACTCCCCGTACCAGTGCTCCAGCGAGCGCAGGACGGCCCGCAGCAGAGTCTCCCGGTCGGTGGAGACCGCTCCGGCGAGCACCAGCGACCCGGCGGTGGGGGCGGGCAGCTCGTCGGCGCGCAGCGAGACGTTGATGCCCAGGCCGACGACGATGCCGTCCCCGGCGAACTCCCCGAGAATGCCCCCGGCCTTGCGCTCCTCCCCCGGGGAGGCCTCCCCCGGACGGCGCCCGCCGGAGCCCTCGGGGACCGTGACCAGCAGGTCGTTGGGCCACTTCAGCGCCATGTCGACGCCCGCCGACTTCGCGAGCCCGGTCGCGGCGGCGACCCCGGCCAGCAGCGGCACCCACCCCCACCGCTCCACCGGGATGTCGCCCGGCTCCAGGTACACGGAGAAGAACAGCCCGGAGCGGGGCGGGGCGGTCCAGGTCCGCTCAAGGCGCCCGCGCCCGGCCGTCTGCTCCTCGGCGACCAGCACCGTGCCCTCGTCCGCCTCCCCCGCGCGGGCCCGCCCGGCGAGGTCGGTGTTGGTGGACCCGGTGGACTCCACGACCTCCAGCGAGCGCCACAGCGCGTCCGGTCGCAGCAGTCCGCGGCGCAGCGCGGTCGCGTTCAGGGGCGGCCGGTCGAGGTCCGACCAGCGGTTGTGTGGCGCATCCGGTGGTGTCATGCAAGCCACCCTAGGTGTGGGAAAGGACGCACTGCCGAACCGTAGGCGCGCCGATACGCTACGAGTCAGTAGCCAGAGCCGAACGGACGACCGGCCCGTCCCCCCGTGACCGTGGCCGGACCCCGTCCCCGTGACCAGGCAGGGAGCCGCCCCCCGATGTCCGAGCCGCAGACCGACATCCACACCACCGCGGGCAAGCTCGCGGACCTGACGCGCCGTATCGACGAGGCGACGCACGCCGGGTCGGCACGCGCGGTCGAGAAGCAGCACGCCAAGGGCAAGCTGACGGCCCGTGAGCGGGTCGAGCTGCTGCTGGACGAGGGCTCCTTCGTGGAGCTCGACGAGTTCGCCCGGCACCGCTCCACCAACTTCGGCATCGAGAAGAACCGCCCGTACGGCGACGGTGTCGTCACCGGGTACGGCACGGTCGACGGCCGCCCGGTCTGCGTGTACTCGCAGGACTTCACGATCTTCGGCGGCTCGCTCGGCGAGGTCTACGGCGAGAAGATCGTCAAGGTCATGGACTTCGCGCTGAAGACCGGCTGCCCGGTCATCGGCATCAACGACGGCGGCGGCGCGCGCATCCAGGAAGGCGTGGTGGCGCTCGGCCTGTTCGCCGAGATCTTCCGCCGCAACGTGCACGCCTCCGGGGTGATCCCGCAGATCTCGCTGATCGTCGGCCCGTGCGCGGGCGGTGCGGTCTACTCCCCCGCGATCACGGACTTCACGGTGATGGTCGACCAGACCTCGCACATGTTCATCACCGGGCCCGACGTCATCAAGACGGTCACCGGCGAGGACGTCGGCTTCGAGGAGCTGGGCGGCGCCCGTACGCACAACACCACCTCCGGGGTGGCGCACCACATGGCGGGCGACGAGAAGGACGCCATCGAGTACGTCAAGTCCCTGCTCTCCTACCTCCCTTCGAACAACCTCTCCGAGGCCCCGGCCTTCCCGGAGGAGGCGGACCTCGCCACCACCGACGAGGACCGGGAGCTGGACACGCTCATCCCGGACTCGGCGAACCAGCCGTACGACATGCACACGGCGATCGAGCATGTGCTGGACGACGGCGAGTTCCTGGAGACCCAGGCCCTGTTCGCGCCGAACATCGTCACCGGCTTCGGCCGGGTCGAGGGCCACCCGGTGGGGATCGTCGCCAACCAGCCGATGCAGTTCGCCGGCTGCCTGGACATCAACGCGAGCGAGAAGGCGGCCCGCTTCGTCCGCACCTGCGACGCGTTCAACGTGCCCGTCATCACCTTCGTGGACGTGCCGGGCTTCCTGCCGGGCGTGGACCAGGAGTACGGCGGCATCATCCGGCGCGGCGCGAAGCTGATCTACGCCTACGCGGAGGCCACGGTCCCGCTGATCACCGTCATCACCCGCAAGGCCTTCGGCGGCGCGTACGACGTCATGGGCTCCAAGCACCTGGGCGCCGACCTCAACCTCGCCTGGCCGACCGCGCAGGTCGCCGTCATGGGCGCGCAGGGCGCGGTGAACATCCTGCACCGGCGCACCATCGCGGCCGCCGAGGACCCGGACGCCACCCGGGCCGAGCTGATGGCGGACTACGAGGACACGCTGCTCAACCCCTACGTGGCGGCCGAGCGCGGGTACGTCGACGCGGTGATCATGCCGTCCGACACCCGGGCGCACATCGTCAAGGGGCTGCGTCAGCTGCGGACGAAGCGGGAATCCCTGCCTCCGAAGAAGCACGGCAACATCCCGCTCTAGCCGCTCGTCCGCTCGCCCTTTCACAGAGAGGTCTGCCCATGATCAAGGTCGTACGGGGCAACCCCACCCCGGAGGAGCTGGCCGCCGCACTGGCGGTGGTCCGGGCGCGCGCCGCGGCGGCGTCCGCCGTGTCGTCCGGGGCGCCGCTGCCGCCCGAACAGTGGTCCGACCCGGGGCGCATCGCGCGTACCGGCCGCCCGCAGCCGGGCCCGCGGGCCTGGGCGCGGACGTACTGGCCGGCCTGAGCCGCCAGGAGCCGCCCCCGCCGCCGGGGGCGGCTTGAGTACGGGTACTCAGGCGCTGCGGCGGGCTGCGCAGCAGGATCGGAGCCATGCTGTGGTCCGACCCCGAGAACAAGCCGCCGAAGGAACTGCGCGACGTCCAGGCCATGATGCGCAGAGCGGGCGTCCTGCTGGCGCTGGCGATGCTGGTGGCGATGTTCGTGCTCGGCATCCACTGACGGCTGCTGGATGCGCTGACCGCCGCCGGATGCACTGACGGCTGCCGGATCTCCGGACCTCCGGACCTCCGGGCCCTTCTACGATGGCCTGTATGACTGATCAGCCCCAGCGGCGTCTCGTGCTCGCCTCCGCCTCCCCCGCCCGCCTCGGTCTGCTGCGCCAGGCCGGATTCGCCCCCGAGGTGATCGTCAGCGGGGTGGACGAGGACGCGCTGAGCGCGCCGACCCCCGGTGAGCTGGCTCTCGTCCTGGCGCGGGCGAAGGCGGCGGTGGTCGCCGAGCGCCCCGAGGCGGCGGGCGCGCTGGTCATCGGCTGCGACTCGGTGCTGGAGCTGGACGGCGAGGCGCTGGGCAAGCCCGCCGACGCGGAGGAGGCCACCGCCCGCTGGAAGTCCATGCGCGGCCGGTCCGGCGTCCTGCGGACCGGGCACAGCGTGATCGACACCGCCACCGGCCGCGCGGCGTCGGCGACCGCGTCCACCGTCGTACGGTTCGGCGAGCCGAGCGACGACGAGGTCGCCGCGTACGTTGCCTCGGGCGAACCGCTGCACGTGGCGGGGGCGTTCACCCTGGACGGCCGCTCGGCGCCGTTCATCGACTCCATCGAGGGCGACCACGGCAACGTGATCGGCCTGTCGCTGCCGCTGCTGCGCCGTCTGCTCGGCGAACTGGAACTCTCCGTAACGGATTTCTGGGCCTGAGGCCGACCGCGCCCCCGCCGCTCAGGCGGTCGCCGGGGCAGGTGTGTCGTGCACGGGCTCCTCGGCGCGGGGCTCGGGCCCGTACGACAGCAGGGTGAGCACCAGCAGGGCCAGCACGGCCATCATGAACGCGAAGGCGCCCCAGCCCACCAGGCCGACGGTGACCGCGCCGAGGACCCCGTGCACGACCGCGCAGCCGATCAGGGCGATCCGCCCGAAGCGCCCCGGCGACCGGTCACGGACCCCGGCCAGCAGGGCGACCAGCCCGCACAGGACGAGCAGCAGCCCGCAGACCCCGCCCATCACCCAGGTCCCGGCGGACATGACCTCGGGGTCCATGCCGGCGAGCGACATGTTCTGGTTCTCGGTGACCGTGGCCAGGACGGCGTTGATGAGCACGATGCCCACCGCCTCCCCGAACAGCACGAGCGCCGTCACGATCGCCACCGGTCTGCGCATCAGCGTCCCACCCCTGTTACCTCTGGTACGTGCGTAGCGCGGACCCTACTCACCGGTATCCCTTCGGACAAGGGATCGGACGTCCCCGTGCGCCGCGCAAAGAATCCACCGGGCGTTCGTAGGGAGTCCACAAAGAAACGCCGTGAGGCGTTGAGCTTCAGGACAGAGACCTGCACCACACCGGATGGTTACTGTGCCGTTGAGGATCCCGGCGTACCGTGGTGCCACAAGGGATTTCACTACTGGGGCAAGCCTCGGATCACACTCCGTGTGGGCAAGCTCACCATTGGGGACGGGTCGTACGGCCGTGTCGGTAGTCCCTAAACTCAGCTTGTTTCGAGGAGGGAGTCATCGTGCGCAAGGTGCTCATCGCCAACCGTGGCGAAATCGCTGTCCGCGTTGCTCGGGCGTGCCGGGACGCGGGGATCGCGAGTGTCGCGGTCTACGCCGAGCCGGACCGGGACGCGCTGCATGTCCGGGCCGCTGACGAGGCGTTCGCCCTGGGCGGTGACACCCCGGCCGCCAGCTATCTGGACATGGCCAAGGTGCTCCAGGCCGCCGCCGACTCGGGGGCGGACGCGATCCACCCGGGTTACGGATTCCTGTCGGAGAACGCGGAGTTCGCCCAGGCCGTCCTGGACGCCGGGCTCACCTGGATCGGCCCGCCGCCGCAGGCCATCCGCGATCTCGGCGACAAGGTCGCGGCCCGGCACATCGCCCAGCGCGCGGGCGCCCCCCTCGTCGCGGGCACCCCGGACCCGGTCTCCGGCTCCGGGGAGGTCGTCGCGTTCGCCGAGCAGCACGGGCTGCCGATCGCGATCAAGGCGGCCTTCGGCGGTGGCGGCCGCGGTCTGAAGGTGGCCCGCACCCTGGAGGAGATCCCGGAGCTGTACGACTCCGCGGTCCGCGAGGCGGTCGCCGCGTTCGGCCGGGGCGAGTGCTTCGTCGAGCGCTACCTCGACAAGCCGCGCCACGTGGAGACCCAGTGCCTGGCCGACTCCCACGGCAACGTGGTCGTCGTCTCCACCCGGGACTGCTCGCTCCAGCGCCGCCACCAGAAGCTCGTCGAGGAGGCCCCGGCCCCCTTCCTGTCACAGGCGCAGAACGAGGAGCTGTACGCGGCCTCCAAGGCGATCCTGAAGGAAGCCGGTTACGTCGGCGCGGGCACGGTCGAGTTCCTGGTCGGCCTGGACGGCACGATCTCGTTCCTGGAGGTCAACACCCGCCTCCAGGTCGAGCACCCGGTCACCGAAGAGGTCACCGGCATCGACCTCGTACGCGAGATGTTCCGCATCGCGGACGGCGAGGAGCTGGGGTACGGCGACCCGGCGGTGCGCGGTCACTCCTTCGAGTTCCGGATCAACGGCGAGGACCCGGGCCGCGGCTTCCTGCCCGCCCCCGGCACCGTCACCACGTTCGCCCCGCCGACCGGCCCCGGTGTCCGCCTGGACGCGGGCGTCGAGTCCGGCTCGGTCATCGGCCCGGCGTGGGACTCCCTCCTCGCCAAGCTCATCGTGACCGGCGCGACCCGCGAGCAGGCCCTCCAGCGTGCCGCCCGCGCGCTCGCGGAGTTCCAGGTCGAGGGCATGGCCACGGCGATCCCGTTCCACCGGGCCGTCGTCGCCGACCCCGCCTTCACCGCGGACCCGTTCACCGTGCACACCCGGTGGATCGAGACCGAGTTCGTCAACGACATCAAGCCCTTCGCCGCGCCCGCCGAGGCGGACGCGGAGGACGAGGCCGGGCGGGAGACCGTCGTCGTCGAGGTCGGCGGCAAGCGCCTGGAGGTCTCGCTGCCGTCCTCGCTGGGCATGAGCCTGGCCCGTACGGGCCTCGCGGCCGGAGCCAAGCCGAAGCGCCGCGCGGCGAAGAAGGCCGGTTCCGCCGCCTCGGGCGACAGCCTCGCCTCGCCCATGCAGGGCACGATCGTGAAGATCGCGGTCGAGGAGGGCCAGGAGGTCAAGGAGGGCGACCTCGTCGTCGTCCTGGAGGCCATGAAGATGGAGCAGCCGCTCAACGCGCACCGCTCCGGCACCGTCAAGGGCCTCACCGCAGAGGTCGGCGCCTCCGTCTCCTCCGGTGCCCTCATCTGCGAGATCAAGGACTGACCGCACAGTGCACCGGCCTGGGGCCCGGCCCGCGTCGCAGGACGCGGGCCGGGCCCCTCGCCGTCAGTGGCATCCTGGAACCGACGAGGGGCCGAGGACCAGGACCGAGGGAGGGGCAGGAAGCCATGGCAGAGGCGATCCCGACGGACAGGCACACGGCTGCGGACACGAGCACGGACCGGCCGCCCGTCCGGCCGATGCGCGCGGACGCACGGCGCAACCACGACCGGCTGGTGGGCGAGGCCCGCAGGTCCTTCGCCGAGCACGGCACCGATGCCTCACTGGAGGACATCGCCCGGCGCGCGGGCGTCGGCATCGGCACCCTCTACCGGCACTTCCCCAACCGGGACGCCCTGATGAACGCGGTCTTCCAGGACGCTCTCCGCTCCCTCCTGGACCGCTCCCGGGAGCTGGCGGCGGCGGAGGCACCGTGCCGGGCGCTGGTGGAGTGGCTGGGCGCGATCGTCACTCATGCGGGTGAGTACCGCGGCCTGGCCCACGCCCTGATGTCCGCGTCCCGCGACGGGACCTCGGCCCTCGTCCAGTGCCATCTGCCGCTCCGCGAGGCGGGCGCGGGGCTGCTGCGCCGGGCCCAGGAGAGCGGATCGGTACGGGCGGACGTCTCCATCGACGACCTGCTCCAGCTCACCAACGCGATCGCACTGGCCGCGGAGGAGTCACCGGACGATCCGGAACTGGCGGACCGGCTGCTGCGGCTGACGCTGCGGGGGCTGAAGTAGGGCAGGGGGCAGGCGTCCGGGGCCGCGTCCGAAGCGGAAGGTGTCCGAAGCGGAAGGCGTCCGGGGCCGAAGGCATCCGGGAAACGAAAGGCGCCCGGCCCCGCCCGAACCCGCCCGGCCCCGCCGGGGCTACCGCCTCCGCAGGTCCGCCACCCGGGCCCGCTGCTCGCCCGGGACGTCCGCCAGCGCGGAGGCGCTGCGCAGCTGCGGCCCGAGGCCGCCGTTCTGCGTACGGCGCTGGCCGGGAAGCGGCATGTCACGGCGGGGCTGACGGCCCGGCGGCGCGCCGTCCCCGCCGGACGCGTCCGCCTCCGGACCGGCCACCGTGATCTCCACACCCTGGTCCGCCAGGGCCTGGAGCTCGGCGGCGGCGCGCTCGTCGTGGAGCGGCGGCGCGTCGGTCACCAGACGCGTGATGAGTTCCGTCGGCACGGTCTGGAACATGGTGTCCGAGCCGAGCTTCGTATGGTCGGCCAGGACGACCACCTCCGCGGCGGCCTGCACCAGGGCCCGGTCGACGCTGGCCGAGAGCATGTTGGAGGTGGACAGGCCACGCTCCGCCGTGAGGCCGCTCCCGGACAGGAAGGCCCGGGAGACCCGCAGCCCCTGGAGGGACTGCTCGGCCCCGCTGCCCACCAGCGCGTAGTTGCTGCCGCGCAGGGTGCCGCCGGTCATGACGACCTCGACCCGGTTGGCATGGGCCAACGCCTGGGCGACCAGCAGGGAGTTGGTGACGACGGTCAGGCCGGGGACCCGTGCGAGCCGGCGGGCCAGCTCCTGGGTGGTCGTACCGGCGCCGACCACGATGGCCTCGCCCTCGCCGACGAGCCCTGCGGCCAGGTCGGCGATGGCCGTCTTCTCCGCGGTGGAGAGATGGGATTTCTGCGGAAAGCCGGACTCCCGCGTGAAACCGCCCGGCAAGACCGCACCGCCGTGCCGGCGGTCGAGGAGTCCTTCTGCCTCCAGTGCCCGCACGTCCCGCCGTACGGTCACTTCGGAGGTCTGGACGACGCGGGCGAGCTCACGGAGCGATACCGCCCCGTTGGCACGCACCATTTCGAGGATCAACTGACGACGTTCTGCAGCGAACACGAAACTGACAGTAACCTGGTCGCCGGTGAGTTTTCAGCAGTTTGCGCCGAATAACAGAAGTTGTACTTCAAAGGGGCCTCCAAGTGGTATAGGAGGCCCCTTTGTTGTTCAGGGGTGATCGTCAAGCGATCACAGCCCCGCCCGGACTGCCGGGGGTTGCCGGGGATTGTCTGGTTTCCCGGAGGCTCAGCTCTCGCCCGTGAGCTTGCGGGTGTGCAACTGCCGGGCCACTTCGGCGATCGATCCGGACAGGGACGGGTACACGGTGAAAGCGTTTGCGATCTGTTCCACTGTCAGGTTGTTGTCGACCGCGATCGAGATCGGGTGGATCAGCTCGCTGGCGCGCGGCGCGACCACGCAGCCGCCGACCACGATGCCCGTACCGGGGCGGCAGAAGATCTTGACGAAGCCGTCGCGGATGCCCTGCATCTTGGCGCGCGGGTTGCGCAGCAGCGGCAGCTTCACGACCCGGGCCTCGATCTTGCCCGCGTCGACGTCGGCCTGGCTGTAGCCGACGGTGGCGATCTCCGGGTCGGTGAAGACGTTGGCCGAGACGGCCTTGAGGTTCAGCGGGGCGACCGCGTCGCCGAGGAAGTGGTACATCGCGATCCGGCCCTGCATCGCGGCGACCGAGGCCAGCGCGAAGATCCCGGTGACGTCACCGGCGGCGTAGACACCGGGTGCGCTGGTGCGCGAGACCCGGTCGGTGAGGATGTGCCCGGAGTCCTTGAGCCGGACCCCGGCCTCCTCCAGGCCCATGCCCGCGGTGTTGGGGATCGCGCCGACCGCCATCAGACAGTGCGAGCCGGTGATGACCCGGCCGTCGGCGAGGGTCACCTCGACCCGGTCGCCCACCCGCTTGGCGGACTGGGCCCGGGAGCGGGCCATGACGTTCATCCCGCGGCGGCGGAAGACGTCCTCCAGTACGGCCGCCGCGTCCGGGTCCTCGCCCGGCAGCACGCGGTCGCGGGAGGAGACGAGGGTGACGCGCGAGCCGAGCGCCTGGTAGGCCCCGGCGAACTCGGCGCCGGTGACACCCGATCCGACGACGATGAGCTCCTCGGGCAGCTCGTCGAGGTCGTAGACCTGGGTCCAGTTCAGGATGCGCTCGCCGTCGGGCTGCGCGTCCGGGATCTCCCGGGGGTGGCCGCCGGTCGCTATCAGCACGGCGTCGGCGGTCAGCCGCTCCTCAGTGCCGTCGGCGGCGGTGACGACGACCTGGCGGGACCCGTCGGCCGCCTGGAGCCCGTCGAGCCGGCCCCGGCCGCGCATCACACGGGCGCCGGCCCGCGTGACGGAGGCGGTGATGTCGTGGGACTGGGCGAGCGCGAGGCGCTTGACCCGGCGGTTGACCTTGCCGAGGTCCACACCGACGACCCGGGCGGCCTGCTCCACGTGCGGGGTGTCGTCGGCGACGATGATGCCCAGCTCCTCGTAGGAGGAGTCGAAGGTGGTCATCACCTCGGCCGTCGCGATCAGGGTCTTCGAGGGGACGCAGTCGGTGAGGACCGAGGCCCCGCCGAGACCGTCGCAGTCGACGACGGTCACCTCCGCGCCGAGCTGGGCGCCCACCAGGGCCGCCTCGTAGCCGCCGGGGCCGCCGCCGATGATCACGATCCGGGTCACGAAAAGTCCGCCTCGCGTGGGTGTCATCCCCACGGCCGTCTGCCGCCCCGGCCGGGGGTCCGGGGGATCGCCCCGGGGGAATGCAGTACGTACTCCATTGTCCCGCACCCGCCAAGGAGCTTCGCCCCGGGGCCCTCCATACGGGGACGGGGGCCTTCCTGGGCCCTCCGCCGGGCCGGTACGGGCCCTCCCCGCTCCTCCTCCCGCCCTCCCCCGACCGGGGGCTTCGTCACAGGAACCGGCACTCCCGCGACCACCTCCCGTACCCTCGGAGCCATGTCGCTCTACGCCGCGTACGCCGGCAACCTCGACGCGCGGCTGATGACCCGCCGCGCCCCGCATTCCCCGATGCGCAGCACCGGCTGGCTCAACGGCTGGCGGCTGACCTTCGGCGGGGAGCAGATGGGCTGGGAGGGGGCGCTGGCCACCGTGGTGGAGGCGCCGCGCTCCCAGGTCTTCGTCGCGCTGTACGACCTGGCGCCGATGGACGAGGACTCCATGGACCGCTGGGAGGGCGTCGGGCTCGACATCTACCGGCGCATGCGCGTACGTGTGCACACCCTGGACGGCGAGGAGCCGGCCTGGATGTACGTGCTGAACGGGTACGAGGGCGGGCTGCCCTCGGCGCGCTATCTGGGCGAGATCGCGGACGCCGCGGAATCCGCCGGCGCACCCCACGACTATGTGATGGAACTGCGCAAGCGCCCCTGCTGACCAGTGCGGACCCGGCCCCCGCCGCGCTCTGTCCACCCTCTCCCCACCCTCTCTTCGTACGAAAGCACGAACACTTCCCCGGGTCCTTTGAGCCTGGTCATCTACGCGCGTAGGGATTCAGCGGTTACGCTCGTCCGCGTGAACGCATCTGTTATTCCGGACAACATCCAGGGCGACCCGCAGGCAGCTGCTGCCGGGGCCGCCGCCCGCCTGCGCGAGCTGACCGGCGCCGAGACCCATGACGTCGCCCTGGTCATGGGCTCCGGCTGGGCTCCCGCGGGCGAAGCACTCGGCGTCCCGGAGGCCGAGTTCCCCGTCACCGACCTGCCCGGCTTCCCGGCCCCCGCCGTCGAGGGCCACGGCGGCAAGGTCCGCTCGTACCGGATCGGCGAGAAGCGCGCGCTGGTCTTCCTCGGCCGCACGCACTTCTACGAGGGCCGGGGCGTCGCCGCCGTCGCCCACGGCGTCCGTACGGCGGTGGCGGCGGGCTGCAAGACCGTCGTCCTGACGAACGGCTGCGGCGGTCTGCGCGAGGGCATGCGCCCGGGCCAGCCGGTGCTGATCAGCGACCACATCAACCTGACGGCCGCCTCCCCGATCATCGGCGCCAACTTCGTCGACCTGACCGACCTGTACTCCCCGCGGCTGCGCGCGCTGTGCAAGGAGATCGACGACACCCTCGAAGAGGGCGTGTACGTCCAGTTCCCCGGCCCGCACTACGAGACCCCGGCCGAGATCAACATGGTCCGGGTGCTCGGCGGCGACCTGGTGGGCATGTCCACGGTCCTGGAGGCCATCGCGGCCCGGGAGGCGGGCGCCGAGGTGCTCGGCCTCTCCCTCGTCACCAACCTGGCGGCGGGCCTGTCCGGAGAGCCCCTCAACCACGAGGAGGTCCTCCAGGCGGGCCGCGACTCGGCGACCCGGATGGGCGCGCTGCTGGCGAGGGTGCTGGAACGGATCTGACCCGGCCCGGGGCCGCGCCCGCCCTGCCCCCCCCAGCCCGCCGGCTTCTTTCCGGCCCGTCGGGCGTTCGGGGACCGGGGTCCGGGGCGGAGCCCCGGTTTCGGGGAGGGGGTGGGCAGGGGAACGGCCCCCGCCCCGCCCCGGCCCCCACAGCACCGCCCACCCCACCCCCGCGCACCACGCAGCACCACGCACCACGCATCCCGCGTCCCAGAACCTCCGCACCCCCGAAAGGCGGCCCCCGTGCACGACCTCATCGCGCAGGCCAGAACCTGGCTGGCCGAGGACCCCGACCCCGAGACCCGCGACGAGCTGGCCGCGCTCATCGAGGCGGGTGACACCCAGGAGCTCGCCGCCCGTTTCGCGGGCACGCTCCAGTTCGGCACCGCCGGGCTCCGCGGTGAGCTCGGGGCCGGGCCGATGCGGATGAACCGGTCCGTGGTGATCCGGGCGGCGGCGGGCCTCGCCGCCTACCTCAAGGCGCAGGGCCACGAGGGCGGCCTCGTCGTCATCGGGTACGACGCCCGCTACAAGTCCGCCGACTTCGCGCGCGACACCGCGGCCGTGATGACCGGCGCCGGACTGCGCGCCGCCGTGCTGCCCCGCCCGCTCCCCACCCCCGTACTGGCGTACGCCATAAGGCACCTGGGCGCCGTGGCCGGCGTCGAGGTCACCGCCAGCCACAACCCGCCGCGCGACAACGGCTACAAGGTCTACCTCGGCGACGGCTCGCAGATCGTGCCCCCGGCCGACGGCGAGATCGCGGCCGCCATCGCCGCGGTCGGCCCGCTGGACGGAGTGACCCGCCCGGAGGACGGCTGGCAGACCCTGGGCGACGAGGTCCTGGACGCCTACCTCACCCGTACGGACGCGGTCCTGGACGCCGACAGCCCCCGTACGGCACGCACGGTCTACACCGCGATGCACGGAGTCGGCACCTCGGTGCTGACCGCCGCGTTCGCCCGGGCCGGGTTCCCCGCGCCGGTGCTCGTGGCCGAGCAGGCCGAGCCGGACCCCGCGTTCCCCACCGTGGCCTTCCCCAACCCGGAGGAGCCCGGCGCGATGGATCTCGCCTTCGCCACCGCCCGCCGGGCCGCGCCGGACCTGATCATCGCCAACGACCCGGACGCGGACCGCTGCGCGGTCGCCGTGCCCGACACCGCGACGGACGGCGGCTGGCGGATGCTGCGCGGCGACGAGGTGGGCGCGCTGCTCGCCGCGCACCTGGTGGAGCGGGGCGTCACCGGCGTGTTCGCGGAGTCGATCGTGTCGTCGTCACTGCTCGGCCGGATCGCGGAGAAGGCGGGCCTCGGGTACGAGGAGACGCTGACCGGCTTCAAGTGGATCGCCCGGGTGGACGGTCTGCGGTACGGGTACGAGGAGGCGCTCGGCTACTGCGTCGACCCCGAGGGCGTCCGCGACAAGGACGGCATCACGGCCGCCCTGCTCGTCGCCGAGCTCGCCTCCGTACTCAAGGAGCAGGGCCGTACGCTGCTGGACCTGCTGGACGATCTGGCGCTCGCCCACGGGCTGCACGCCACCGACCAGCTGTCGGTGCGGGTGGAGGACCTCACGGTCATCGCCGACGCCATGGCCCGGCTCCGGGAGCAGCCGCCGACCGCACTGGCGGGCCTCGCGGTCACCTCGGCCGAGGACCTGTCGCGGGGGACGGACGCGCTGCCGCCCACCGACGGGCTGCGCTACCAGCTTCAGGGCGCCCGGGTGATCGTCCGCCCGAGCGGCACCGAGCCGAAGCTGAAGTGCTACCTGGAGGTCGTCGTTCCGGTCGCGGACGCCGCGTCGCTGCCCGCCGCGCGGGAGCGGGGGGCCGAGCTGCTGGCCGGGATCAAGCGGGACCTGGCGGCGGCTGCCGGAATCTGACCGCCCGCACCCGCCCGACGCCGGAAGGGCCGGTACCCCACCCCAGGGGTACCGGCCCTTCCGCGCTCCAGGGGCGCCGCGCCTCAGCCCGTCGCCCACAGCACCGCGAGCAGCACCGCCCCTACGGCGGCCGGGGCGATCACCTCGTACGCCCAGCGCACCGAGACCCCGGCCGCCCCCTCCGGCGTCGTCCCGCCCGCGCCCTCGGCCAGGTCCCGCAGATCGCGGACGGTCTGGTCGGCGGACGCGGTGCGCTCGGCGGCGTCGCGGACGTCGGCGCTGACCGACGTGCGGCCGTAGGGGTCGTCGTGGGCCGCGCGGGCCGCCGTGCGGGCGGCGCGCTTGCGGGCGCGCAGGGAGACGGGGATGGCCCACAGCTGGTACTTCGTGCCGTCCTGGGCGAGCAGCTCGGAGGAGTACGAGGCCCTGACGTCGGCGACCTCGGTCCAGGGAAGCTGGATCGTCCGGAACGGGTTGCGGATCCGGATGCGCTCGTCGTTCGCGAACACGGCGGGCCGCAGGGTGAACGCCACGACCAGCGGGACCACGAGGAGCAGCGCCGCCGACGCCAGCCACGGGACCCGGCCCTCGCCCCGGATCATGGCGTCCCCGGCCATCCAGGCGATCAGCAGGATCAGCAGCGCTCCGCAGACCAGCGCGGCCACGGAACGGTAGGTCCGGTCGGCGTGGGGCGGCTCTGCGGGAGGTGTGGGGCTCGTCATGGGGCCGATTGTGCCTGACGGGCGCGGAGGACGGCGGAGCGGCCGCCGTGCCGCCGCGCCCCGGGGCCCGGGACCGGAGGGGCGGGGTGCGGGACGCACGGATCGTCCGGCCCCCTGTACAGGTCGCTACGCGCGTAGATATGCTCCTCTGGTGACCATGCCCACCACTGCTCCCGCATTCTCCGACGCGACCGCGTCCGACAGTGCGCTGCGCCGCTTCCTGTTCGGGCTGCCGGGCGTCGACGCCGTCGGCCTCGAAGCGCGCGCCGCCTCTCTCGGTACCCGTTCGATCAAGACGACGGCCAAGGCGTACGCCATCGATCTCGCCATCTCGATGATCGACCTGACGACGCTGGAAGGCGCGGACACCCCGGGCAAGGTCCGGGCTCTCGCCGCCAAGGCCGTCAACCCCGACCCGCTCCGCTACGCTCCGCCTCGGCTCTCTTCCGACCCCCTGGATGCCGAGCCCGACCGCACGACCCCGCACACCGCGGCGGTCTGCGTCTACCCCGACATGGTGGCCACCGCGGCCGCCGCGCTCGCCGGTTCCGGTGTGAAGGTGGCGTCCGTGGCGACCGCCTTCCCGGCGGGCCGGGCCGCGCTGGACGTCAAGCTCGCGGACGTCCGCGACGCCGTGGCGGCCGGGGCCGACGAGATCGACATGGTGATCGACCGGGGGGCCTTCCTCTCCGGCCGCTTCCTGAAGGTGTACGAGGAGATCCTCGCCGTGAAGGCGGAGTGCGGCACCGCCCGCCTCAAGGTGATCTTCGAGACCGGTGAGCTGTCCACGTACGACAACATCCGCCGGGCCTCCTGGCTCGGGATGCTGGCGGGCGCGGACTTCATCAAGACCTCGACCGGCAAGGTGGCCACCAACGCCACCCCCGCCAACACCCTCCTCATGCTGGAGGCCGTCCGCGACTTCCGGGCGCAGACCGGCGCACAGATCGGCGTGAAGCCGGCCGGCGGCATCCGCACCACCAAGGACGCGGTCAAGTTCCTGGTCCTGGTGAACGAGACGGCGGGCGAGGACTGGCTGGACCCGCACTGGTTCCGGTTCGGCGCGTCCAGCCTGCTCAACGACCTGCTGATGCAGCGCCAGAAGCTCAGCACCGGCCGTTACTCCGGCCCCGATTACGTGACGGTGGACTGATAGCCATGGCATCCGCATTCGAGTACGCACCGGCGCCGGAGTCCCGCTCCGTCGTCGACATCGCCCCCTCCTACGGGCTGTTCATCGACGGCGAGTTCGCCGAGGCCGCCGACGGCAAGGTCTTCAAGACCGTCTCGCCGAGCAGCGAGGAGGTCCTCTCCGAGGTCGCGCGGGCAGGCGCGGCGGACGTGGACCGGGCCGTGAAGGCGGCCCGGAAGGCGTTCGAGAAGTGGTCGGCGCTGCCCGGCTCCGAGCGCGCCAAGTACCTGTTCCGGATCGCGCGGATCATCCAGGAGCGCAGCCGTGAGCTGGCCGTCCTGGAGACGCTCGACAACGGCAAGCCGATCAAGGAGACGCGCGACGCGGACCTCCCGCTGGTCGCCGCGCACTTCTTCTACTACGCGGGCTGGGCCGACAAGCTGGACCACGCGGGGTACGGGGCGAACCCCCGGCCGCTGGGTGTGGCCGGTCAGGTCATCCCGTGGAACTTCCCGCTGCTGATGCTCGCGTGGAAGATCGCCCCGGCGCTGGCCACGGGCAACACGGTGGTCCTGAAGCCCGCCGAGACGACCCCGCTGAGCGCCCTGTTCTTCGCGGACATCTGCCGTCAGGCGGGCCTGCCGAAGGGCGTCGTCAACATCCTCACGGGGTACGGGGACGCGGGCGAGGCGCTCGTCTCCCACCCCGACGTCAACAAGGTCGCCTTCACCGGCTCGACCGCCGTCGGCAAGGCCATCGCGCGCTCCGTCGCGGGCACGGACAAGAAGGTCACCCTGGAGCTGGGCGGCAAGGGCGCGAACATCGTGTTCGACGACGCCCCGATCGACCAGGCCGTCGAGGGCATCGTCACCGGCATCTTCTTCAACCAGGGCCAGGTCTGCTGCGCGGGCTCCCGGCTGCTGGTCCAGGAGTCCGTTCAGGACGAGGTGCTGGACGCGCTCAAGCGGAGGCTGGCCACGCTGCGCCTGGGCGACCCGCTGGACAAGAACACCGACATCGGCGCGATCAACTCCGCCGAGCAGCTGGCCCGGATCACCGCGCTCGTCGAGACCGGCGAGGCGGAGGGCGCGGAGCGCTGGAGCGCCCCCTGCGAACTGCCGTCGTCGGGTTACTGGTTCGCGCCGACCCTCTTCACCAACGTCACCCAGGCCCACACGGTCGCCCGTGACGAGATCTTCGGCCCGGTCCTCTCCGTGCTCTCGTTCCGCACCCCGGACGAGGCGGTCGCCAAGGCCAACAACAGTCAGTACGGCCTCTCGGCGGGCATCTGGACGGAGAAGGGCTCCCGCATCCTCGCGGTGGCGAACAAGCTCCGCGCGGGCGTCGTCTGGGCCAACACGTTCAACAAGTTCGACCCGACGTCGCCGTTCGGCGGCTACAAGGAGTCGGGCTTCGGCCGCGAGGGCGGCCGCCACGGCCTGGAGGCGTACCTCGATGTCTGACCAGAACCGACTTGGCGTCTTCAAGACCTACAAGCTGTACGTCGGGGGCAAGTTCCCCCGCTCCGAGAGCGGCCGGGTGTACGAGGTGACCGACTCCAAGGGCCAGTGGCTCGCGAACGCGCCGAAGTCCTCCCGCAAGGACGCGCGCGACGCGGTCGTGGCCGCGCGCAAGGCGTTCGGCGGCTGGTCGGGCGCGACCGCGTACAACCGCGGCCAGGTCCTCTACCGCGTCGCGGAGATGCTGGAGGGCCGCAAGGAGCAGTTCGTCCGCGAGGTCGCCGCATCCGAGGGGCTGTCGAAGTCCAAGGCGGCTGCCGTCGTCGACGCGGCGATCGACCGCTGGGTCTGGTACGCGGGCTGGACCGACAAGATCGGCCAGGTCGCGGGCGGGGCCAACCCGGTCGCGGGCCCCTTCTTCAACCTCTCCACCCCCGAGCCGACGGGCGTCGTCGCGGTACTCGCACCGCAGGAGTCCTCGTTCCTCGGCCTGGTCTCGGTGATCGCCCCGGTCATCGCCACCGGCAACACCGCCGTCGTCATCGCCTCGGCCGACGCCCCGCTGCCCGCGCTCTCGCTGGGCGAGGTGCTGGCCACCTCGGACGTGCCCGGCGGCGTGGTCAACATCCTGTCCGGCGCCACGGCGGAGCTCGCCGCGCCGCTCGCCGCCCACCAGGACGTCAACGCGATCGACCTGACCGGCGCGGACACCGCGCTCGCGAAGGAGCTGGAGATCGCGGCGGCGGACAACCTCAAGCGCGTGCTGCGTCCACAGCCTGTGGACGCGGACGACGCGTCGGCCGCCACGGACTGGCTGGCCTCCCCCGGCACGCACCGCCTGACGGCGTTCCTGGAGACCAAGACCGTGTGGCACCCGACGGGCGCGCTGGGCGCGGCGGGCTCCTCGTACTGACGCGGGTCGCGCGCTGACGTAGGTCACCTGGTCCCCGAACGGGGCCGCTCCCTCCGGCGATCCGGAGGGAGCGGCCCCGTTCGCTCGTCGCCCGGTGCGTCAGCCCGTCACCAGGCTGGTCACCGACCCCACCACCGGCAGGTCGCTCAGCGCCCCGCCGCTGGTGATCGGGTCGGTGACGATGGCCGTGGTCACCGGCTTGAAGTCGGCGATCTGCGTCCCCACGGCGTTGTCCAGCGGGTCGACCCCGGTCCCCGCGAGCGGGTCGAGCTGGAGGTCGGTGACCGGGGCGATGCCGCTGGCCAGCGAGGTCCCGAGCGCGCTCGTCACAGCCGGTGCGGCCGTCTCGGAGACCGCCTGGAGGGCCGAGACGCCCTGCTCCGGGACCTCGGCGGCCGCGGGCAGCTGGACGGCCTGCGCGGAGCCCGCACCGGCCCCCAGGGCCGCCCCCAGCGCGGAGACGGTGAGACCGGCGCGCAGCAGGACGCGACGTTGGGGCTTACGTGCATGAAGTGCCATGTTTTCCACCTGATCGAGCCTGGTCGGGTAGTCGTCCGTACGCGCAGAGTAGTTGAGGTGTGGTGCCCGATACCAACGAAGGACCCGAGGGATCCCCTGCGCGGGTCAATGCCTCACACTTCTGTTCTGTGAGTTCCCAACCGATCCCGACCCGCGTCGTGCTGCTCGCGGGCCCCTCCGGCTCCGGCAAGTCCTCCCTCGCCGCCCGCACCGGTCTGCCGGTGCTGCGCCTGGACGACTTCTACAAGGAGCACGACGACCCGACACTGCCCCGGGTCCCCGGCTCCATGGACATCGACTGGGACTCGGCGGGGTCCTGGGACGCGGACGCGGCGGTGGCGGCCATCGCGGAGCTGTGCCGGACCGGACGTACGGACGTTCCCGTCTACGACATCGCCTCCAGCTCCCGTACGGATCACGAGACCTTCCGCATCGAGCACGCGCCGCTCTTCGTGGCCGAGGGCATCTTCGCGGCGGACATCGTCGAACGCTGCCGGGAGCTGGGCCTGCTGGCGGACGCGCTGTGCCTGCGCGGCCGCCCGTCCACGACGTTCCGGCGCCGACTGGCGCGCGATCTGCGCGAGGGCCGCAAGTCGGTGCCGTTCCTGCTGCGGCGCGGCTGGCGGCTGATGCGGGCCGAGCGGCACATCGTGGCCCGCCAGACGGCCCTGGGGGCGCACCCCTGCGGGAAGGACGAGGCGCTGGGGCGCCTGGCCGCCGCGAGGGTGGGGCAGCGCCGCCGTACGCCGGTGGAGGCGCCCGCCCCGGAGTAGGGGGCGCCCCGGATCGGGGCGGCAGGAGCGTTCCGGGCTTCTCGGGAAGACCGCCGCTGTCCCGCCCCGCGTCCAGCACCTGCCGCACATCCCTCCCGGGAACGGGAGTTCGCCCGGTCGGCCTCTGTGCATCGCCCGTGTCTTCGCCCTACCCCCGCGGGACTGGACCGGCCAGTCCGTTCTCCCAGGTCCAGGCGGCGATGCCCACGCGGTTACGGGCCTTCAGCTTGGCCTGGACGTTGGCGATGTGGGTCTTGGCGGTGCCCGCCGAGATGAAGAGCTTCTCGCCGATCTCGGCGTTGGTGAGGCCCTCGGCGACCAGCCGGGCGATCTCGGCCTCCCGGGCGGTGAGAGGCGACGGGGCCGTGGGCGCTGCCGGGGCGGGGGCAGGGGCGAGGGTCTGGAGCAGCCGGACCGTGATCTGAGGACTGATGAGGACGTCCCCCGCCATCGCCGCCCTGACCCCCTCGATCAGCAGCCCGGGACCCGAGCGCTTGAGCAGGAACCCGCAGGCGCCGTCGGCCAGAGCCGTGCGCACGTAGTCGTCGTGGTCGAAGGTGGTGACGACGAGGACGCGCATCGGGTCGGGTACGCCGGGGCCTGCGAGGTGCCGGGTGAGTTCGAGGCCGTCCAGCCCGGGCATCCGGATGTCGGCGAGGATCAGGTCGGGTCGCAGGGTGCGGGCGAGGTCGACGGCGGTGAGGCCGTCCGCCGCCTCACCGACCACGGTCATGTCGGGCTGCGAGCCCAGAATCAGGCGGAAGCCGCTGCGTACGTCCTCCTGGTCGTCGGCGATCAGGATGCGGGTCGGGCCGCTGGGCGTCATCGTGGGGCCCCTTTCGGGAGAGTGGCGGGAAGGACGGCGGTGAGCTGCCAGCCGCCGTCGCCGTACGGCCCCGCCGAGAGGGTTCCGCCGAGGGCCTGTGCGTGCTCGGTGAGAGCGGGGAGGCCCAGGCCTCCCCGGGAGGCGCGGCGGCGAGCCGGGGCGGGGCGGGCACCGCGGTCGTTGGTGACCCGGATCTCCACGGTGGTGGCCGTGGGCATGAACACGACCGTGGCACGAGATGCGCCGGGGGCATGCCGGCGCATGTTGGTCAGTGCTTCGACAACGATGCGATACGCGGCGGATCCCGCCTCGCGGGAAAGCATCTCCATGACCACCGCAGGCAGGTCCAGATGCGCCTCGGTCGCCCCTGCCGAGGTGAAGTCCTCTATCAGCGAGGGCAGTTGGGATACACCGGGGAGCGGCTCGGTGGTGGGGGTCTCCGGACCGTGCAGCATCCGCACCGTCCGGTCCATCGCGGCCAGGGCGCTCAGGCCCGCCTTCTCGATGCGTTCCAGGGCGAACATCGCCTGGGAGACGTCGGTGGCGGCGACGAAGCGGGCCGCCTGTGCCTGGACGACGATCCCGCTGATGTCATGGGCGACGAAGTCGTGCAGGTCACGGGAGAGCTGAAGACGCTGGGCGCTGCGGGCCTCGGCCACCGCGCTCCGGCGACGCGCTTCCTGGCGGCGGGGGTAGCCGCCGGCCGCCGCCGCGACGGCCACGGGAAGCAGCCAGAAGGTGGCGATTCCGACGGATTCCAGGAAGGACTCACCGGCGACCAGCGGCAGCGGCCAGAGGGTCACCGCGAGGGCGGTCAGCGGGAGGACCGCTTTGAGTTCGCGCAGGGGTGACCAGCGGGTGACCACGGCCAGGAGGACCAGCAGAAGGGCGGCCTCCGCCAGCTTCCAGCCGGAGCCCAGCGCACCCTTCGGCAGGGCGAAGCTGGTGATCAGAGAGAGGGCGGCGCAGACCGCGGCCGGACGGGCGAGGCGCCCGAGGCGCTGACGAACCGCGGCACGGGGGCGAGCGACGGCCCACACCAGCGTGCCCGCGGCCGCGAGAGACGGCAGAGCGCCAAGCACCTTGACGGCAGGGCCGGTTGATTCCCACATGGTGATCAGCGTACGGGTGTGCGAGGTGGCGACGCCCTCTGCCGAACGGCAGAGGAGGGCCGGGACACGGCACGACCTTTGTGCCGATCGGCGGATGGGATCAAGGGGTGCCGGGGGGTGAAGCTTGAGCCGTTCAACCGACCACGAACCACAAACCCCCTCCAGAAAACGGGAGTTCCTCATGCGCAAGACCGCAATCGGTGCCACAGCAGCCATCGCCGTCCTCGCCGGGCTGGGGGGGGGGGGGGGGGGGGGGGGGGGGGGGGGGGGGGGGGGGGCGGGGGCAACTCCCCAAAACCCAACAACAAACAACCAACAGGAACCGGGTAAGG